>CAMPAX010000116.1 GCA_946633495.1 uncultured Lachnospiraceae bacterium
AGCAAAGATAATACAGATTGCTGAGACTACCACCAGGAACACGGTTCCCCACCTGAGGCAGAACCAAAAGCCCTGCCGTACCCGGTCCTTCTTCCCTGCCCCGTAATTGAATGAGCAGACCGGCTGATAACCCTGGCCGAACCCGATCAGTGCAGAGGAAAGCATCATAAGCACCCGGGTCACGATGGACATTCCGGCTATGGCCGCTTCCTGCCCATATTCACCTGCTGCACGGTTCAGCAGGATCGTTGCGATGGCCGCCATCCCCTGCCGTATCAGAGAAGGAAAGCCTCCGTTAATCACCTGTCCTATGTAATATCCGTTAATATGAACATTTCGGATATGAAGCTTGATATTCTCCCCTCTTCTGCTTCCTATGAGAAGGATCACGAAGCTCATGGCCTGCCCCGAGATCGTAGCCAGTGCCGCTCCTGTAACCCCCAGATCAAATCCCTGGATTAAAAGCGGATCCAGACCCACGTTGATCACCGCGCCTGCCAGCAGCCCTACCATGGCATACATGGCAGCCCCCTGAAACCGGAGCTGGTTGTTGATCACGAACTGACACATCATGAAGGGCGCACCCATCAGAATGATCCGTGCATACTTCATGGTAAGGTCCAGAGTTTCTTCTGTCACATCGGAGGAAGCCAGGAATTCCGCCATGGGGCGAAGAAAGATGGTTCCCAGCAGCATCACCAGAAATCCTGTGAGAAGAGCCATGGCAAACCCTGTAGAAGCCATTTCCGAGGCTTCTTTTTTCTTGCCAGCTCCCAGCATCCGGGACAGAAAATTCCCTGAACCATGTCCGAACATGAAGCCGAGGGCCTGAATCACTGCCATCATGGGGAAGACGATCCCCACCGCTGCGGTGGCCTCTGTTCCCACATCCGGGATCTGCGCCACAAAGTACGTATCCGCCATATTATAAAGGCCGGTCACAAGCATGCTGATGATGGTCGGGATCGCAAGCTTCGTGATCAGCTTCGGTACCGGCGTTTCGGTCATCATTGTATAGCGATCCTGTTTTTTCATAATCCCGACCTTTCTTCTAAATCAATTTCGTGCCGCCATCCTGCCCCGGGGCTGTAAGACGGAACTCTGTCCATCGGAAAGAAAGAAGCGCAGGTAACGGTTCCACACCGGCACCCACGCCTTTTCCTCTTATGGACTGTCCTTATGTTGTTCTGCAGAAAACAGCAAAATCATGATCGGTACGTTGATTCTCACTCATCCGTATCTACCAGGGATGCGTAGTACCGCGCACTCTCCTTCCGAACTTCTTCATCGCGGATGCTGAAAATATCATCAAAGTTCTTCAGCATAAGCTCTACGATATAGCCGGAGACAGCGCCCTTCTCGATGCTCTCGGCCAAAGCCTTCATCACACCTTCCTTCTCCATGCTCTGACGATAGGAACGAACTTCTCCCAATGCGGAGAAGATATCCGCAACCGCCAGGATCTGAGCACCCATGGGGATATCTCTTGCACGAAGCCCAAAGGGATAGCCGTATCCGTTCAGCTTCTCATGGTGAAGTGCTGCCCATTTTCCGATCTGCTCGAACCCAGGAAGATCCTTCAGGAGCAGATGCGTGTAATACGCATATTCCTTAACGATATTAAATTCTTCGTCCGTCAGCTTATCGCCTTTCTCCAGAATATCCTTCGGAACCTTCAGTTTTCCGATATCATGTACATAACCAGCGATCAGCATCATCTTGCATTCATCCTCGGACATACCCATGATCTCAGCAAGACGCACAGAGGAAACAGCGACACCCACGGAATGTGCAGCTGTGTAAGAGCTTCTGAAATCGATGACGCGGGACATAAATCTTGCCAGTTCGATGGCTTCATCCAGTGACAGATCTATACCATCCGGTATAAAGTTCAGAACCGCCTCCGGCTGATGGAGAAGATCCATCCATACGAATTCCGTCTTTCCTACACGCAGGAAACATTCCACCGCCCAGCTATGCAGGGCTTTTCCCGCAAGATTGGAGATGGTCTCTGAGATATCCTCTACCTGGTTCAACGCTGCATCATTCTGATGAAGCAGCTTCGACACTCGGCGTGACAGATCAATGATCTCGGCAAACCTCGCTTCCTTGGAAAGAAGCTCATACGCCGGATCCCCCGCCTGTTCCGCCTGTCCGGCCTGGAACATCCGGCGGACAAACTGAAGCTGCTTTACATCCCCGACGATATTCAGACCTGCCGCGGAGAGTTCCTGGAAGCTGAATTCCTGTTTCTCCCTGGAAGCCGGCAGAATCACGCTTCCCACATCATACATCAGCGCATCCCAGATCAGCTCTACCAGATCCTCCTCCGGATATCCGAGTTCCTTTGCCATCCGGTAGGACAGATACGCCGTTTGCTGCTGATGCTTGGGAGTTCCTTCCGCCAGTAGATTCAGAGCATTTGCAAATACCCCTGCGACCGCACGCTTACTAGTAAACTTCTTCTCCATAGATGCCCCCTGTCTTAATCGCCCTCGTGTCCGCATTCCTGATCCGCCGGACCCGGTCGGTCGTATTCCTTGTATTACGATTCATATGTCTTTGCCCAAAATATAGATAGAGAACGCCTCCCCCTGCCGGACAAAAAACATATCCGATTTCCGTAGAAAATCTCCAATTATCATTATACCAAATAATATGTAATAATACACGCTTTTTTTCAGCGAATATCCACACCAAAAATCCGTATCCCAAAGAAAAAGGCACCGGGGGATCATTCCCCGGCGCCCCTCTCGATCCTGATAGCATGCAGGATCATGACATAAAAGATCTTACTTCTGATAACCTTTTGCATCGAAAGTGTAAGACTTTCCGTCGATCACGATGGTCTCGCTCTTTGCATACCATCCGCTGGTATCGCCGAACCGGTATCCCTTCGAATCCTTATGCCAGCTTCCCTTCGGCTTGTAGGTCCATACACAGTTCTTGCCGATCCAGTAGTAGCCCTTCACCCATTCATTTGCGGCCGCATAGCCGTTGGACTTGAAATAATACCACTTTCCATCGATCTTCGCCCAGCAGTTTTTCAGGTTGCTTCCATCTTTCAGTTCATACCACCATCCCTTGGCGTTATGCTTCCAGACTGCCTTGCCCTTGTTATCATAAGCACCGGATTTTGCCACATAGTATCCGTCGATGTATTCATCTGATGCCATATAACCGTTCGCCGCAAAATAATACTGCTTTCCGTCGATCTTCTGCCACTGCTTCTTTGCATACCATCCGGAGGTATCTTCGTACCAGTAGCCTTTGGAATTATGCTTCCACGCGCCCTTATACTTATAGGTCTGTGTATTGTCTTTGTTGTACCATACACCATTTCGCCATTCATTCTTGTATTTGTATTTCTTCAAAGTGTACACATTTTTCAGAGTGAATGTTGTGGTCTGATCTGCCTCCACAAGAAGCTCTCCCGACTCAAGGATCGAGTCATTCACTGAAAGCTGATAGCCCGTAACCGCCGCAGAATCCGAATCTTCGCCTACCAGATAACTTCCAACCGGAAGGTTTTCGAACACTACCGGTGTTCCCGGCTTAATGGTGATCCATATCTTCGCCTCGTCTTCGATCACGGAACCGTCGATGCCATAGTAAGACTCGTCATCAAGATTTGCAAGACAGATCTTTGCGCTCTTCAAAACTGCGCCTTCCGCCTTAAGGTTCACCTTGATGGATCCTCTGTCAAAGCCTTCACCCGGAACAAAGGGAAGCAGAACAGACATTGTATCACTTGCCTCTCCTTCGAGCTCACCCTGCTCGTTAAACCATTTTGAATCAACTGTGAAGTCAACATTCAGGGAAAACTCACCATCATAATCTCCGCCCGGAAGCTTCTTTATCACTACTTTGGCTCCCGAATCCGTACTTTCAATTTCAGCCACGTCCGATTCTTCGGTACCGGTCACCTGTACATCGTTGATGGTGACTTCCATGGTACCTCTAAGGTCACCGATGGAAATGCCGTTTATATAAAACTCAAGCTGATCCGGTTCATATACGACCGGAGACCCGACGTAGGTATCCATAACGGCTTCTTCTCCGGTATATGCACCTACAAACGGAAGATCCACCCAGATCTTTACCGTATTCAGGAATTCCTTATCCTCTGACTGCTCATCCACAGCCATCGGGCCGGTGTACTTCAGGTAGTACAGGCCGGGCTTATTAAATGTTACATCATAGATATAATCATCATTCTCCTGCTTTTCGAGGAAGAACTCTGCTTCATTTCCTTCTTCGTCCAAAAGCATGAGGTTTTCTGCCAGATCGTCTTCACGGATCTGCTCTTCTTCCCCTGTAGAATCTCTCCAGCCAAATACCAGCGAATTTCCATAGGTTGCGAAAAAGCCGTCCAGATATTGCTGCATATTTCCCATAGGTCCCGGAATCGCGGGGAAGCCTGCGATAAACCCATAGTATTCCTTCATCTGATACCAGAAGCAAAGACGATCCTCCCACTTACGGATCTCGCCATCCTTCCATGTCCCGGACTCGAAGTCGAGATACTGTTCCTTTTCTTCAATTTCCGCGATCACATCAAATCCCACCTCACAGTCTTCCGCGATCACGACCTTGAGCACATGATCCGAAACCTCCGAAATGGTAACAATCTGATCGACCTCATCCTCAAATCCGTAAGGAGGCTCCACTCTGTAACTCTTGATGCTGCGTTCCGTCGAATAATACGGGAAGACCCTGTCCGAAGTAATGATGTAATACTCTTTCGCATCTTCATCCCGGAATTCCATGGTTCTGCCCAGCAGAGTATCATCACTTACATTCAGGCTGTTATAGATGCCGACGGCAGGATAATCCACATTCAACGTGACAAATGCCTCAACTTTCATTCCTTCCGGTTCCTCGATCTGGGAAACGTCCTTGTCAATGCTGATGAAATACTGTCCGGTTCCCGGAACAGTCACCTGGAAAAGTCCATCCATCGCGATCTCTGCATCTCTTTCCTGTTCGGGATCCCATCTCATCGGAACAGAGATCCAGGGATCCGTAACTTCATTTCCTTCCGGATCAAAAAGGTGAAGTTTATCAATCTGGCTTTGCGGAATCGGTTCCACAACTCCTTCTGCATCCTTCCAGCCGATAGCTACGGTGTTGGGGACTTTCGCATCCATATTATGCTCATGCCAAAGCTCCTCCGGGAAGATCGGGAGTTCCTGTTGATCCCATTCCGGCCAGCTGATCGAAAGACCAAATAATTCAGGTTCCCAATAGTCGAAGTCAACCCGGTACTCATACTCCCATCCACCATCTTCTATCCACTGGGAATCTTCCTTCCGGAACTCCTGTACCTTAACGTCAACCACTAGATTAAAATGATCTTTGTACCCCTCCGGGATAGTCACTGTGTAACTTCCAGCCACGGCTTCCACGGATACTGCATCCTCTATATCCGGAGGTCCTTCCAGTCTATAGCCTGTCAGAGTATATCTTCTCTCCCGGGTATCCAGGATCTCGTCAAGCTTATAAATATAAAATTCTTTCTTTTCTGCCGTATACTCCACATGAGGGCCTACTAAGGACTCCATGGATATTTCCGCTGAGTCATACGCCGAGACTGCAGGCATTTTAGCCCGGAGTATCACGCGGTTGGAGAATACCGCATCCTCCGGAATCGTCGGTGCAGCATCATATGCATATTCGATATAATAGGTTCCCGGAGCGTTAAAACGGATATCAAATGTTCCGTTCCCCATTTCCACATCCTTCATTTCCTCGGGATCCCAGCGAACCGCATTATGGATCCATTCATATTCAACCTTATCTCCGTTTCCATCGTAAGCCGTAAGCTTATCGATATTCCCCGGCAGGATGGGTGTCACGGTACCGTCCGAACCCTTCCATCCAAAGGTGAACAGATTATGGCCCTTTGCCTCTAAACCATCGATGCAGGAAGTCATCCTGTCCGTTTGGAAGATCGGCGTATCTTCATCCATCTGCGTCCAATCGAACAGAAGTCCGAAGCGTTCCGGCGGAAAGCATGTGAACCAGCGATCTTCCCTTCTCTCATCCAGCACGATCCACTGTTCTGAAACACTGTTGGATTCCACAATGTCCATCACAACCTGCAGATCAAATCTATCCTGATACTCATCCGAAACCGTGAGCTTATAAACCTCACCCTTTTTGATCTCGTCAACCGTCACCGCCTGTCTTGCGGCCTCGTCAAAGAAATTGATCTCTGCGATCGTTGCTTCAATTTTAATGTTCTCACGTGTCCGTACCGCTGCGTTCAGATAGAACTCCCCTGACGGTCCATAATTCACCTGATTGCCGAGAAGATACTCCTCTTTCGGTTCTCCTTCGGAATAGATCGACACCAGCGGCATCTCAACGTAGATATCCACAGTATCATTTACCACCGCGCCTTGAGGGAAATCCCCTTCAAGAAGGGATCCGGAATAAATCATTTTATATTCACCGCTTGCCGGGAATACTATTTTGAACATTCCTTCTCCTGCGGAAACCCACTCAATCTCATGTGTGGTTTCATTGACCCGCTCCTCCATGAGCGGCTGAATATCAGGGGTTACTACATCCCCTCCCTTGTCAGTGAAACTGATATCTCCAATAACCGTAGAATCAAAGAGGATCAGTGCCCCATTCTCATCGTACCAGCCAAGGACAACCTCCTCTTCCCTTTTTGCGTCAACCCAGATGTCAGTTTCCATTCTCTCCGGATCCACGGTTCTTTTCTCAAGATCCGGATTCCACTCAGTGTAGCCGATCACCAAACCATATCGCGGCGCTTCACCTTCCTGAAGTTCCTCAGCTCTTACCGGAAAGCCGGAAAGCATGCTTATCAGCATGATCATGGCTGTCAGAAGACTGAGGATCCTTTGCTTTCCTTTGACCATAATTTACCTCCTTTTCATTTCGTTCATTGCCCCCTCTCATGACTCACCCGGCTTTCCTTCGCAACAAGAAGGAAAGTACCAGGATACTGTTAATTATACAATAATTATGTCATTTCATCAACGAAAAAGTGAAATCGTTTTCACGCTATTTTCAGCTTTTATCAAGTTGTGATATCAAAAACACTAAAAAAAAATGAGCAGGACACCAAATGGGCATTCGTGCAAGTACGATACCCGCTTAATACCCTATTCGAACAAAAAAACCGGCCGGAGAAGGTCTCCGGCCGATAGGATTTAGAGGGTTTATTTCTTTTGTCTGCTCTTTAATACAACGCTCTGCAAAATGATGAAGAAGCAAAGCATTCCGCCGGTACTGATCTGCTGCCAGTACGGCTGATTCAGGCCGCTGCTCACAACCACTTTTTTAATGGTGGTCAGGGTCAGGGTTCCGAAGAAGGTCCCGATCACATTTCCGACACCGCCTGTCAGCAGGGTTCCGCCGATGATGGCAGAG
>CAMPAX010000117.1 GCA_946633495.1 uncultured Lachnospiraceae bacterium
GGCAGTTGAGGACTACACAGAGCTTTTGGTTTCTCATGACACTGGCAACAGGGAGATGGCAAGGATTGAGCAGTTCCTTGTCAGTGGTAGTTATCAGGTGGATCCTGAGCTGGGCAGGTTCATGATCACCAAGTGTCACAGGGCTGTAGAGCAGGCTGAGGAGATTCTGGAGGAGTACCTTTCCGCCGGAAACGAGAAGAAGGTGATCCACCTGGAGGATTCCTACCTCAGGGATGCCCTGGCTGCAGTGGCAAAGCGGAGAGGGATCCGCACCAGGGTGGTGGATGGAACCTCCTTGGAGCTTTCCGCCAGGACCAAGGCCGTATAAAACTCCCGGTCGGACGATACCATACGTCGTGCCATAAGGCGCGACGTATGGATTTCGCCGAATGGAAGTCTGAATTATTATTTTGAATTTGATGATAATAAAATGAAAATACGGATTGTGAAATCTGTTTGACGAAAAGTCGATTCTGTGATATGGTTGACCTGAAAAGATGACATATGACTACGGGTGCGAAGTGCCCGGAGAGGTCGGCGTGGTTCAGATTTTTAACGAAATCAGGTGGGATATGATATGACAGAAAAAGAACTTCAGGAAATATTGGAAGAAGAAAAGAAAAAGAATTATCAACCGGTTCTGAAGCATGATAATGCGATGCTCGCAAAATGGCTGATGATCGGGAAAGGGGATCGGACCATGGCTCAGTACGCAGCGGCTTGCGGGGTCAGTCCGTCGACCTTCTCCAGAGTCATGCAGTCAAAGCCCAAAAAGCCTTTGCCGCTGGAACTGATCGAAAAAATACTTCTGAATGATGCATCCTCACGTCTGACTTATCGTGAACTGATGCGAGCTAACGGATATTTGCCGATGGCTCAAAGAGAAAAGTATCGGGATGATCCGTCAATGCTGGCTTCCTGGCAGGAGGATGACAGAAGAACTAACGAGATGATCGTTGCAAAAAATCTGCTCTATGAGAAAGTGCGTCACAATTGCATGAGCAAAGATTACGAGCGGCTTCCGATTGGTGAGGAGGGTCGTATGCTCAGCAAATTCGCTCTTCGGGAAGACAGTTGTTATGGACCGAGACATCGCCTCGTTTTCAAAATCATGGAAGATGGGATGCCACGATGGTGGCTGCTTTGTTTCAGGGAGCCCAGAGGACTTCGGGATGACGTCGAGAGATGGAAGAAGAACGGCGTGCCCTCAGATGAATTAAAGGAAAAGAAGGAACGTCGGATAAAGAGCGGTGCGTTTGATTTCGTAGATGAGTTCCTGCGGCTCTTTTTAAAGGATGCCTGGGAGCCGGAAGCATTACAGGATGTAAAGGTGTCCATTGTGTTCACGGAGCCGGAGATTTATCGTGCCTGCCTGGAAATGATGAAGCAGGTTAAGCTTCATTCCTGGATCTCTCTGATCTGTGTAGATCCGGATCCGGTGCGTGACGAGAGTGATGGCATTCCGGAGGAAAAAAGGGAGGTGTACCGGATCGAGGAAACACTTTTGGAGAGAGAGGACGGAAAGACAGTTCGGTCAATCTTTGAGGATGAACTTCCGCTGAAATCCCCGGCGGATTCAGAAGAGGATGAAGAAGAGATCATCGAAATTGAGGATACAAATTAAGAAGATAAACCAGACTACGAATTGAATATAGATATTAAGAAGAAATACCGCAGATGCCGGTCGGCACTGCGGTATTTTATTATGCAAAACACAAAAGAAAATCAGAAAACTAAAATTTATACCACAAAACTAAAAAAATCTCTTTACAAACGTAATTTGAAAGTGTATAATTCAGTGCAATAAATAAATAAAATAGATTTTAGGTTTGGTGCACAAATAAAAGGCACATTTGTGCTTTTTGATGCACGGAACTAAAATGCCAAAAATGTATAAAGGAGGGATTCTTATGCCGTTTGTACCTACCGTCATCGAATCAACCAATCGTGGAGAGCGCTTCTTCGATATATTTTCGAGAATGCTCAAGGATCGTATCGTTTTTCTCGGAGAAGAAGTAAATGATGCAACCGCAAGCCTTGTTGTGGCACAGTTGCTTTTCCTGGAGTCTCAGGATTCCACCAAGGACATCAGTCTCTACATTAACAGCCCCGGCGGTTCCGTATCTGCAGGGATGGCCATTTACGATACCATGAATTACATCAAGTGCGATGTCTCCACCATTTGCGTGGGAATGGCTGCCAGCATGGGTGCGTTCCTTTTGGCCGGAGGTGCGAAGGGCAAGCGTTTTGCTCTGCCCAATGCGGAGATCATGATCCACCAGCCGCTCGGCGGTATGCAGGGTCAGGCAACCGATCTGAAGATCGCGGCGGAACACATCCTGCACACACGCGAGAAGATCAACCGGATCCTGGCGGAAAACTGCGGAAGATCCGTTGAGGAGATTGCGGTGGACTGCGAGAGAGACAACTGGAAATCTGCGGAGGAAGCCCTGGCCTATGGGCTCATCGACCGCGTCGTAACAAACCGTGCGTAAGAGCGCGGGGGTGACATGAGTATGGTTCAGATTTATTAAATTGGGAGGTGCGAAAGCTATGAGATACCACGAAATCAATCTTCACACAAACGCAGAGATGCTTAAGACAAATGCAAAGATCAGACTGAACGACTATTCCTACGGAAATCCCGTGGCGGGCATGAATGCCTTCATGTTCCAGAATCTGAAGAACAACATTGGTTTTGTAGCTTACAGACAGGAAAATGAGAAGACGCTGTTGGCGGTATTCTCCTACGATGACTGTTCTTACTCATATGAGGAAGCATATGACAACATCACGGATATTCTCCGGAATACTCTCGGTATTACCAGGATCTCAGAATCCGAAGACATTACGATGCATCAGTTCCTTGAGTGTTTGCTGGAGGCAAAACGGAGAGATTGTGTGCCTCAGTTCAGCAAATTGATCGATGTTGCCCGGCTCTGGATCTATGAGTATGATTATATTTTCGATGAGAAGCGGATCCATTTCACCTTTGATGAGCGGATCATTTCCAAAACCTCCAAAACATCCAGGGCGAAGCGTTACATGGTGGATGAGACTGTGAAGAAGGAACTGGCTAACATTGAGGCGCATGCGGTGGATCCGGATTTTTCCGGAAATGTGGCACATTATGTTCTGTCCACACACAGTCTGGAGACGGTAATGGATATCGCGGAAACCCTTGGTGAGAGCCTGCTCCGTGCGAATCGGATCCGCAGCAGACGTCTGGAGATCATCAGCCGGATGGCGCCGGATTGTTTCTCCCGGGGCGGAGCGCAGCTGGAGGAGATCATTGAAAATAACCGCGGCGGGATCGTCGTGTTTGATCTGACCGAAAAGTTTGCCTGTGATCCGGTGGATTACGGAAGGACCTGTCAGTTCATTGAAGGTCTGGTAAAGAGGTACAGGAATCAGTGCCTGTTCCTGTTCTCCTACAATATGGACCATCCCGGATTCTCCTATACCCTTATTCCGAAACTGAAGAAATATGTGATCCCCGTATTCCTTCGGGAGGGTGAAGGCGGCAGAAAGGAAGCCACAAATTATCTGAAGGAACTGATCCGCGCGTCGGAGTTATCCAAGTATGCAAATCAGGCAGCAGAATATATGAAGGAAGTTCAGGGAGACCGTTTTACTCAGACGGATATCATGGAAGAATTCACAAAGTTCGAGCCCTGGTGCCTGAACCGGAACATTTTTAAATCCTATGGATATGACGTAAATGCAGAGTTTCAGATGGACCGGACCGCATCCGATGTTGATCCCTATGGAAAACTGCAGAACATGATCGGTCTGAGGACCGTAAAGGAGCAGATCGACAGGGTCATCGCTTCGGATGTTGTGGAAAAAGAAAGGAAAAAGAGCCGCGGCCGTGGATATGAATCCCGGTCCATGCATATGATCTTTTCCGGAGCTCCCGGAACTGCCAAAACAACGGTGGCAAAGCTCTTTGCGAAGATCGCAAAAGAAAAAGGCATCTTAAAGAGCGGTGCATTCGTAGAACGTGGCGGTATGGACCTTTGCGGGATGGGATTTAATATTGTGATCCGTGACGCCTTTGCTGCGGCCGATGGCGGTGTGCTTTTCATTGACGAAGCATACGCCATGCAGGGAAAAGGACCGATCTCCGTGCTGATCCAGGAGATGGAGAATCAGAGAGAAAATGTGATCGTGATCCTGGCGGGTTACGGTGACAGCATGAAAGAATTTTTGAAACAGAACGAGGGTCTGAAAAGCCGAATCCCCCATATCATAGACTTCCCCAGCTACACGCCGGACGAACTGACGGACATTTTCCGAATGATGGTGAAGGACAAAGGTTTTACCGTGACGGAAGATGCGGTGATCACAGCCAGAGAGATCCTTGAGAAGGAAATTCTTAAAGTAGATTTCGGAAACGGAAGAGATGTACGAAATCTGGTGGAGCGTGCCATCGAAAATCAGGCGGTCCGTCTGTGCAAGGAACGGAAGGATGGAGATAAGATCGATCAAAAAGTTCTGTTCCATATCACAAAAGAAGATATCAGCGAGGTCGATGAAGGGCTTCGCGAAGCAAGAGAGCCCGGCGCTGCCTGGAAAGAACTCGACGAAATGATCGGGCTTTCCAATGCAAAGGCCGTGATCCACAAAGCCGTATCCTTCTTTAAACTGCAGAAAAAGTACCTGGAGGAAGGGATTTACAGAGAGAGACCCGCCATGCATATGGTATTCTCCGGAAATCCGGGTACCGCCAAAACCACGGTGGCCCGCCTCTTCGGTGAGATCATGAAGGATGAGAAGATCCTTCCCTGCGGACAGTTTGTTGAGGTCGGCCGGGCTGATCTGGTAGGTGTTGCTGTCGGCCATACGGCCCGGATCGTAAAACAGAAGTTCAGAGAGGCACGCGGAGGGGTTCTGTTTATTGACGAAGCATACTCGCTCTGCGACGCATATGAAAATGGCTACGGCGACGAGGCCATCGATACCATCGTCCAGGAGATGGAAAATCATCGGGAGGATACCGTGGTCATCTTCGCGGGATATACCGGCCCCATGCAGGCATTCCTGGAGCGGAATCCCGGAATGATGTCCCGGATCGCCTTCCGGATCAACTTTGATGACTATTCACTGGATGAGATGAGTGAGATTGCAAAGCTTATGGTTTCCAAAAAGAGCATGACCATCACGGATGCCGCACTGGAAAAAGTAAGAACCAATCTTACAAAGATCAAAAAAGGTGCGCAGCGCGGAAACGGTCGTGCCGTAAGGCAGCTTCTGGAAGAGGCCGAAATGAACCTTTCGGACAGACTCATTCAGCTGGATCCGGATACCCTCACCAGGGAAATGATCTCCACCATCGATGTGGAAGACATCCCGGACGAGGTAGAAGAGAAAACCTCGGAGAAGGAGCCCATGGGTTTCAGGCTGGATTGACAGCCACGTTGAAGGTCGCATTTAATCTATGGAGCGTGGGAAGGCGCGAAGTAGGTAATAGTATGGAATCGAGGTGGAATATGCTTTACACATCAGCAGAAGCAAACAAACTACTCAGAGAAAAAAATGACTATCTCAAAAAACTGCAGGGCAGAGAACATCAGACATCAAGTTTCACAGTAGCCCTTGGGGAGGACCTGGAGAGTGTCCGCCCGGAGTACAGTTACAGTGAGATGCAGGCAGAGATGGAGAAGGTGATGGGAGAAATCCGTAAAATCAAACATGCCATCAATGTATTCAATTCAGTCACTGTCATCCCTGAATTTGGAATGACAATTGATGAGATGCTGGTCTACATCCCTCAGCTGAATGCACAGAAAGGAAGACTGGAATCCCTGAGTTCCATGCTCCCCAAACAGAGAAAGGAGGACTACTCCTACCGCTCAGGGAATACCAATTTTGTAGAGTATGTATATGCCAACTATGATATCTCTCTGGCTGAAAAGGATTACAAAAAGGTCAGCAGGGAACTCTCCAAGGCTCAGACTGCATTGGATGTAGTCAACAGCTCTGTGAAGTTTGAAATCCAGGGTCTTGAGGATGAGACCGAGTAAACTACTGATGTGCAGCGGCACATTGCATAAGCAGTGTGCGCTGCGTACCATCAGTCAGGTATAAAAAAATCTTCCGGAAATGGCGTGAATATACATTTCGTCCGTGGTTTGTGCAGTTCATTGATCAGTATCGTTATGGGTTATCCGTTATTCTTTACAAAGGGTCGATGTTCAAGGATGATGTATATGTGATCGCATGTCTGTTCCTGCCATTTCGAAAACTTGGGAGCCGGTGTCCGGAGCCCACACGTGCAGCTGAAGTTCGGTTTCAGGCTGCACTTTTATTGGGGGTAAAATGTATGAATGGATTTGTGTATTGTGGTTCAAAGTTTGATGAACTTCGCAATCTTACAAATGAAGATGGGTTACTTGTTGTATCTCAGGGGGGTGGATCACTTGAGGATGATGCAGATGCCAGATTTTATGTGTGTCGCATGGACTGGGGTCGTAAAGAGCCCGCGCAGCTGGAAGAGGAGTTTACCTCTGTCTGCTACGCATTGCGGAGCCTTGTAGATGTTTACAAGGAGGAGCACCTTCCTTTCGGGAACTGTCCTGCGCCGAAGTTTGTTCCCTATGACAGACCTGAGACGGAGGCATGGAGCATCTATTTAAAAGAAGGGGAGTCTGTGCAAAACAGGGAATGGTCATTGGGATTTCAGCGGCTCCTCCCATGAGAAGGAATTACATGGTATTCTTGGAAAACACATGGTTCGCCGAAGGAAAGCGGAAATAATGCCGCACCTTACCAAGCAGCGGATCCCGATTATGATCGATGGACCTCTGAATACGGAGTATCGGAAAATAGAGCGGAGTTTTATGCATCCGGATGTTGATTCCAATTATCTGGGGCTGGCGCAAACCGGAAGACGTCTCCTCTCTATCAGTAAGGTGAAGCCTGCGATCGAATATGCAGATACGCTTTTGGATGATGAAGAGTCGGTTGTCCTGGTTACCTTGTTTGATGAATCCATGGAGATCATGAAGAAATACTATAAGGATCGAGGATGTTATATCCATGGCGGAATGAGTGATAAGGCGAAGCAGAAGGCCATCGATGATTTTCAGACAGGAAAGAAAAATGTCTGCTGCATTAATCTGCTGGCCGGTGGCGTCGGTGTAACCCTTACCCAGGCTCACAATATGATCATCTTTGACTTTGACTGGACGCCCTCCAACATGAAGCAGGTGGAAGACCGGATCTGCC
>CAMPAX010000118.1 GCA_946633495.1 uncultured Lachnospiraceae bacterium
ACCTATGAAGATTCAGTTAAAATATATTGAGAAGCCGCAGTATAACCGGACGTTGGAATCTTTGGCCGGATTGGCACCGATGCAGGAGCTGCCGTTTCCCTATGACGGGCCTGAGTTTGACCAGCCGCTTCTTATCTTTGCGGGAATAGCGGATCAGAAACTGGGACTCATCATCGATGCATTGAAGAAGTACGAACGAAGCGCATTTCCGCTGAAGGCCGTGATGACGGAGACCAGCCGAAAATGGGCGGCGGCGTATGCATTCATACATATTAAGGCAGAACATGAGTCGTTGCATCCACAGTAAGCTGCGGAGCACGGACTGTGTAAATGTTGTATGGTATGTAGTCAGTAACTACGTGCGACATGATAATTTACGGAGCGCTTTAGGCGCGAGGTATGGAATGGAGAACTAAATGATTCGAAGACGATATATATTCAAGGGCATGGTGCAGGGCGTGGGCTTTCGGTACCAGGCAAAATACAGTGCTGCTGCGTTGGGTCTTACCGGTTGGGTGCGAAATGAATATGACGGTTCGGTCACCCTGGAGGTTCAGGGAGATGAGGCGTCTATCGACCGACTGATCGTAGAATTGCAGGCAGATCGCTATATCGATATTATGGATTTTGAAGTGCAGACGATTCCGGTGGATCCGGAGGAGCGCAGGTTCAGCATCGCCCATGCGTGAGAACTTTTCGGCTGCCGAAGGAAGGGGAGAATTCCCCGGATGAGACGCCTGGAAGAGAGGGAATCGTCAGCCGGCAGGAAGTTTGCGGGTATTGCATACACACATCAAAAGTGGTAAAATACGAAAAGTTATGACTACATTCGTAACCAGGGGTTTGTAATTTATGAAATATATCGTCATGGATCTGGAGTGGAACCAGAGTGCTTACGGCCGGGCCGGAGAGCACCCCAGGCTGCCCTTTGAGATCATTGAGATCGGGGCGGTGAAGCTGGACAACAAGCTTCGGCTGGAATCGGAGTTCCGTGAGCTGATCACGCCAAGGGTCTATCGAAAACTGCATCATACCATCCGGAATATGCTGAACTATGATGAACAGGATCTGCAGCGTGAAGGCAAGGATTTCAAAGATGTGTGTACACGCTTCCTGGCCTGGTGCGGAGAGGACCCGATGTTCTGCACCTGGGGAATGTCGGATCTCTTCTATCTGCAGAACAATATGGATTTCTACCATATGGAGCGCCTGCCCTATCCTGTGAAGTATTACAATCTTCAGCAGATCTATGCGGACAAATACGATCCGGACAAAATGATCTGCAAGCTGGAGAAGGCGGTGGAAGCACTGAAGATACCGGTGACGGAACCATTTCACGCGGCGATCAGTGATGCGCGCTACACGGCGCGGGTACTGCAGATCGCAAAGCTTGGGAACATCAGGGATAAGTACACTGTGGATATCTACCAGCGTCCGAAGCGGCAGGAGGATATCATAAATGAGCGGCACGACAATGTGATCGATTATGTCTCCGTGGAGTATGCCAGCCGGGCAGAAGCCATGGCGGACGAAGGGGTATCGGAGCTTCGATGTCCGAAATGCGGCCGCAGGCTGACGCTCAGGGTACAGTGGTTCTCCAACGCACAGAACACGGAAATGGCTGTGGGACGGTGTTTCATCCACGGCTATGTGCAGGGACGCATCCGGTTCCGCAGTTCGGAAGGAAGCGACGATACGGTATACGCTGTAAAGAAGATCACCCGTACAGATAAGGCCGGGTTCCAGAGCCTGCAGCAGCGGCAGGAGGAGCTTCGGGAAAAGAAAAGACTGAAGAGACATGAGGCCGAGAAAAGGAAAGCCAAGGTCAGAAGGTCCAGAAGACGGAGAAAGACTCCGAGTAAAAAATCCGCGAACTGATGGGTTCGCGGATTTTTTATGGTGGTGCGCCTGGCGGCGCAGGTGACAGGTTGTCTGTCGGACGGCAGGGGATCGTGGGGTATATACTGCCGTCGGTGCGTCTCGGGAGAGCTGCAGGTCACATGGCCAGTTTACGCTTCTCTCTTCTTACGATCAGGATAAATGCCGTGATCAGGAAGAGATCCGCGGCTACCCAGGCAGAGGGGTTTGCCATGCAGGCAGCGGGGAAACCGTATAGGTCAACGAATACGAAACCGACAATCGAGCGGGCGATCATTTCAAAAACCCCCGCAACGATGGCCAGGATCGAATACCCCATGCCCTGGATCATGAAGCGGATGATGTTCACCAGCGCCAGAAATGCGTAGAAGGATACATTGAACTTCAGGAAGAGATGGGCATTTTCTTCGATAAATGCGTCCGGCTGATCCATGAAGAGCCGGGACAGCATGCCTCCGAAGGGGAAAAGAACGGCAGCGGCGATGGCGGCATAGATGAAACCGTACGTTATCAGCGCGGCCATGCCTTTGTTGATCCGGTCCGGGCGCCCGGCACCGATATTCTGTCCGCCGTAGGTGGCGGCGGCAGTGCCTAAGGCGTCAAAGGGGCAGCAGAAGAAGATGGAGATCTTCTGGCCTGCGGTCATGGCTCCGACGTAAATGGACCCGAGTCCGTTCACCGCGGTCTGCAGGATCACGCTTCCGATGGCGGTGATGGAATACTGAAGCCCCATGGGAAGTCCCTGCAGCAGCAGGCGCCCGATATGGGGGAAGGACAGACGTCCCTCTCCCGGCTGGAACCGAAGGATGGAAAACCGCTTCCTCATATAGAAGAGGCACAGGAAACCGGATACTCCCGTGGAGATCACGGTGGCCCAGGCAGGCCCGGCGATCCCAAAGGGCCGGACGAATATAAGATCCAGGATAATATTCAGCAGAGAGGAAATGATCAGAAAATAAAGCGGGGTCTTGCTGTCTCCCATGGCACGAACCACGCTGGCGCAGATATTGTAAAGCAGTGTCAGCGGGATCCCCATGAACAGGATGGAGAGGTACGTATATGCGCCGTCATAAATGTCAGCGGGTGTGTTCATGGCCTGCAGGATGTTGTCGCACAGGATCAGCACGGTAGTCGTGATGACGATGGCCAGGCCTATGGCCGTCCAGGCAGCATTTGCGACGTAGCGGCGCATTTCGCTGAAATCCCTGGCACCGAAACGCTGGGATATGGGGATTCCGAAGCCGGCGCAGATCCCGAGGCAGAGACCGATGATCATGAAAATGATGGAGCCCGTGGAGCCAACGGAAGAAAGGGCAGTTGTCCCAAGATACTGCCCGATGATCACGGTGTCCACCATATTATAAAATTGTTGAAACAGGTTTCCTAAAAGCAGTGGGACTGCAAAACGCAGAACGTGCTTCGCCGGAGAACCGGTTGTCATGTCTATGGTTTTAGCCACGGGTTTCGTCTCCTGATGGTTTGAATGTCAGATCTGTCAACTTGAAATCTCAATGGAGATTATAGACGGATCTCTGTGGTTTGATATTTGATCCATGCTTTTTTTTACAAAAATATGCACAGGAGTATGGGAATTCCGGATCTTTTGGGTTATCGAAGCAGCATATTCACCACATCCCGGTATTCCGCCAGGGTCTTTGTTTTCCAAAGCGGGCGCATATCCGCATCGGAGAGACTGGCATAGAGCTTCAGGTAGGACCACAGCTCCTTCAGCTTCATGAGGGCCGGCCCCTCACGGTCCATTTCCTCGAGGTAACCCTCATACAGCAGGTTGAGGAAGCGGCGGAGGCGCGGAAGATCGGGGCTTTTTCCCGGCTGCTGCCCGGAAGAAAATACATCACTTCCGGCGGCGGAGCTTCGAAGGATCCTCTCCCCCAGCTCCGGATCCCAGAGAAGTCCGCGGCCCAGCATAAGAGCATTTGTGCGGGGGTATTCGGTCATGATCCGGTCCGCATCCTCCGGTGTGCGGATATCTCCGTTGTAGCAGAGCAGCGTGGAGGCAGCCGGTCCCGGCGCCGGAAGAGGGGTTAAAGAATCATACGCTTCTTTATATGCGCCCATGAATACTTCGCCCTTGTAGAACTGCTTCTGCACCCGGGGATGGATGATGAGCTCCGTGACAGGATATTTTCGAAACACATCCAGAATGTCTTCCCATTCGACATCGCTCCGGATGCCGATCCTTGTTTTTACGGATACCGGCAGCGGAGACCGGGTATAGATCTCGTCCAGCAGCCGGTCCAGCTCCTTCGGTTCCCGGAGGGCGCCGGAGCCGCGCCCCTTGGCCACGACGGTGCCGGAGGGACAGCCAAGGTTCAGATTCACTTCCCTGTAGCCGTAATCCTTCAGTGTTTCGGCAATGGCGACGAAGGTATCCGGACGATTTGTCAGGATCTGGGGAACCACGTGAAGACCTGCATTATGTTCCGGCAGAATATCCCCCTTTTCGATATGGTTCAACACCGGATTGGACAGAAATGGCGTAAAGAAGGTATCGATCCCCCCATAACAGGCGGCGTATGCATTTCGGAAAACATATCCGGTGATCCCCTCCATGGGGGCAAAATACAATTTCATAATGGTCTCCCTGAATTCATTCTGTAGATCAGTTGCGGTGCTATCGGGCACGATACGGCAGCTGCTGTACTGCCGACCGCAGTGATGGCGGCTGCCGCAATTCGGATCCCGCATTTGAAATGCGGAATACAGGGATTATAGCATGAATTTGAAAAAAAATCTTGACTTTTACGATTTAATGCGGTAAAGTGATGAAGTGCTCCGGAAAGGCACGTTCACCCACTGTACGATTAACGATGCTGTCATCGGTTAACGTCGGGAAAATGAACGAAAATTCCGGTTTCGTGCGTGAATCCGCTTGACGATATTTCGAAAAGAGAATAATCTATATCCATGTGTTTTGACATATAATATTCGGTAGATACATTTCCGGAAACTTGCTGGAGGAGCGAGATGAAGATACTATTGGATATACTGATCCTTCTTGTGGGATTCGTTGCGCTGATCAAGGGCGCGGATTTCTTTGTGGATGGCAGCGCATCGGTTGCGAGAAAATTCCGGGTTCCGGGAGTTATTATCGGACTTACCATTGTGGCCATGGGAACCTCGGCACCGGAGCTGGCCGTCAGTACCTCCGCGGCGATCCAGGGCTCGAATGAGATTGCCATCAGTAACGTGGTGGGGTCAAATCTCTTCAACCTCCTGGTGGTTTTGGGCGTATGCTCGATCATTCATGCTGTGCCGGTAGGAAATGCCATAATTAAGCGGGATTTCCCGGTAAATCTTGCCATCACGCTCATGCTGATCCTTTTCACGGTTCCGACGGCGCTCATGTCCGGAAAGTTCTCGCTGAGTCAGCCGGGTGAAAATGTGGCAACCATAGGCCGTCTGCCCGGAATCCTGTACCTCATTATCTTCGTTGTGTATATTCTGTTCCTGATCCGTGATGCAAAGCGGAATCGTACAACCGAGGAAGATAACGGGGCGAAACTTCGTCCGATGTGGCAATGCGTTCTCCTGATCCTGGGAGGAATTGCCATGATCGTGGGAGGCGGAGAGGCCGTAGTGTACGGAGCGAAGAACATCGCACTTGCGGCAGGAATGTCGGAAACCCTGGTGGGACTTACCATTGTAGCTATGGGTACCAGCCTTCCCGAACTGGTCACGTCCATCGTAGCCGCCAGAAAAGGTCAGGTGGATATGGCAGTCGGAAACTGCGTGGGGTCCAACATTTTCAATATCCTTTTAATTCTTGGCTTATCGGTTACCATTCATCCCATCGCTATGAATGTGGCAAATGTGATCGATCTGATCATCCTGTTCGTGATCAGCTGCATTGGTTTTGTGTTCAGTGGATCGAGTAAGAAGATCACAAGGGGTGAGGGCATTTTCATGGTACTTGCCTACACCGCCTATACGGTATATGCCATCGTCCGGTGACACGGTACAGCGGCAGCTGTTCGGCAGGATTCTACAGGGATTTTGGGAAGGAATTTGCCGTGGAAAGATCCGGTCAGCATGGGAGAGAAAGTAGTTTATTTAAGAATTTTATTTATGAATTTTATTAAAGAAAGAAACTTATTTAAAAAAGAAATCAATTCACCAGGAAAAATAACAAGAACAGATAACAGAAAGAACGAGGAATGTAACCATGGATATGAAATTCATCCGCAAACTGCCAACACCCCAGGAACTGAAAGAGGAATTCCCCATCAGTGCCGAGATCGCGGCTGCAAAGGAGAAAAGGGATGAGGAGATCCGGAAGATCTTCACCGGCGAGAGCGACAAATTCCTGCTCATCATCGGCCCCTGCTCAGCCGATAATGAGGAGGCTGTTTTGGACTATATGCACCGGCTGGCTCGTGTAGCCGAGAAGGTGCAGGATAAGATCTTTATCATTCCCCGTGTATACACGAATAAGCCCAGGACTACGGGAATCGGATACAAGGGTATGCTTCACCAGCCCGATCCGGAAGGAAAGGAAGATCTGCTGGCCGGCATTATCGCCATCCGCGAGATGCACGCCCGCGTCGTTCGCGAGACAGGCTTCACCTGTGCAGAGGAAATGCTTTACCCCGAAAATCACCGGTATCTGTCGGATCTTCTGTCCTATGTAGCCATCGGTGCACGTTCCGTCGAGGATCAGCAGCACAGACTTGTGGCAAGTGGAATCGGAATTCCGGTCGGAATGAAGAATCCCACCGGCGGCGATATGTCCGTTATGATGAATTCCATTATCGCAGCGCAGAGCAGGCAGCGTTTCCTGTACAGAGGCTGGGAGGTGGAGACACCGGGAAATCCGCTGGCACATGCGATCCTGCGTGGTTCCGTGGACAAGTTCGGACGCAGCATCCCGAACTACCATTACGAAGATCTCAGTCTGCTTCTGGAAGCGTATGCGGCAAAGAAGGAGATCGTGAATCCGGCATGCATCGTGGATACGAATCATTCCAACTCCGGCAAGCAGTACCTGCAGCAGATCCGGATCGCCAAGGATGTAATGCATAGCCGCAGACAGTCCGAAGATATTAAGAAGCTGGTCAAGGGCCTGATGATCGAGAGTTACATCGAAGACGGCGCCCAGAAGATCGGCGAAGGAGTATACGGAAAGTCCATCACGGATCCGTGCCTCGGCTGGGAGAAGAGTGAACAGCTGATCCTCTCTCTTGCGGATGAGGTATAACGACCGCGGGATAACAGTTGATAGAGTCGGATAAAAGCGTCGTACCTGCTTCGGTACGACGCTTTTTTGTGCGGTGCGTATAATAAACATTTCTATGC
>CAMPAX010000119.1 GCA_946633495.1 uncultured Lachnospiraceae bacterium
AAGCTGGTTATGATCCGAGAAATGCATACTTCGAGTGCATCCATGAGATGAAGCTGATCGTAGATCTGATCTATCAGAGTGGTTTTGCAGGAATGCGTTACTCCATCTCCAATACAGCTGAGTACGGCGATTACATCACCGGTCCCAAGATCATCACAGATGAGACGAAGAAGGCTATGAAGAAGGTCCTGTCCGACATTCAGGACGGTACCTTCGCTAAGGACTTCCTTCTGGATATGTCCTCCGCAGGCGGCCAGGCACACTTCAAGGCACTTCGTAAGCTGAAAGCAGAACATCCTTCAGAGAAGATCGGTGCCGAGATCCGTTCCCTCTACAGCTGGAGCGATGAGGATAAGCTGATCAATAACTGACGAAACCAATCCACGATTCACGATAGAATCAAACAAAAACAGCGCCGCATGCTTGCATGCAAGGCGCTGTTTTTGTTTGATTCGTAACGGCGAAGCCGTGGCTGCCCCGATCATGCCGAATTTTAAGCCGCAAAGCGGCGTCGGACGTGCTGAAGGCACGGACGTGTTCGGCATCGAGGGGCCGGCCGTCGTGAATGTTAAGTCGCAGATTTCTCTTCAATACCGTTTGACATATCTCCCCCAAAATCCTATAATTTTCAGTAGCTGTAACCCATTGATCTCACACAAAAAAAGGAGAAGGAAAATGATTCAATACAACAACGTTTTTAACAACCCGAACATGAAATGTATCGCACAGGGCGGACAGTACTTCATTTACGAACATCAGGAAGATATGTCCGTATCTCCTTATCATGCGGCAACCGCTTATTTCATGAAAGAAATGAATGTTAAAAAGCGTCAGGTTCTTGTTCAGCTGAACGGAACTGCCACAAAGATTCAGGCAGGTGCCATGCAGTGGACGGCAGGAAATGTTCAGATGCAGACAGGAGTCAGTGGAGTCGGCAACTTCCTCGGAAAGATGGTAAAGGGGGCTGTGACAGGTGAATCCGCAGCAAAGCCCATTTACTCAGGACAGGGATATCTGATGCTGGAACCGACCTTCAACCATTTAATGATCGAAGATGTGGGAAGCTGGGGATCGGGTATGGTTTTGGATGACGGCCTTTTCCTCTGCTGTGACGCAAATATCAACGAATCCATTACAAAACGTACGGGTCTCACATCCGCTATGTTCGGTGGTGAAGGCCTTTTCAATCTCTGTCTGTCCGGTCAGGGATATGCCGTTCTGGAGCTTCCGGTACAGCGTGATGAGCTGTTTGAATTTGTGCTTCAGGATGATGAGCTGAAGATCGACGGAAATATGGCAGTGGCATGGTCCTCTTCCCTGAATTTCACTGTAGAGAAGGCTGCCAGGTCCCTGATGGGTTCTGCAGTTTCCGGTGAGGGATTCGTAAATGTATACCGAGGAACCGGTAAGGTTCTGATGGCTCCGACACTTTCCGGAGCCGGAATGAGCAATTCCAACGGACCGGAACAGACCACAGCAACAAAGTAACAGTAACTCCGACGATATATGTACCCGCATAACGTGGTACATCACTGATCAGCGAATAAGTATGAATCATTTAGAAGCGCAATCCTATATCATGCCTTTTATCGAAGGGAAAATGCCGGATTCCAGACGTTTGGAATTTGCCATGCACATGAAGAACTGCAAGACCTGTCATGATGAGCTGGAGATTTATTATACGCTTATGACGGGAATGCAGATCCTTCAGGATCCGGAGGCCACTTCCGGTAATTTCAGCAAGGACCTGGAGACGAAACTGGATCGAACCCTTCATAAAGCCAAAAACCGGCGGGGCATCCGTGTATCCATGTTCACCATGATCACGATAGGGATTGCGCTTTTTATGATCCTTTTTTACGGAAGGTGCCTCAGGATGGTCTATTCCTTTGAACAGGAAACCAAACAGACGGCACAGGGAGAATTCTATTTCCAGAGAAAATGGAAAGGAATCCTGCTTCCCCTGGAGGACAGGGTCCTCCAGGACAGGGAGAATCGTAAGAAAGCAGAGGAGATAAATAAAGAACCGGGGATCTATCAAAAAATCCGGGGATATCGGGAGCTTTCCGAGTATTCGGAACAGACCTTGCGCTTAGGACGGGATATCGCGGCAGAAAAAGCGGAGGATTCGACGCTCGATACGGAAAATAACGATACGGTACCGATGGGAACGGAGTAAGGGACGAGAGGAGGATCGGAATCATATGAAAAAACTGCTTCTGATTGACGGTAACAGCATTATGAACCGGGGATTTTACGCGCTTCCGCCGGATCTCACAAACAAGGATGGACTTCATACGAATGCTCTTCTCGGTTTTTTGAATATCTTCTTCCGCATTTATGAAGAGGAGCATCCTACAAATATCTGTGTGGCTTTTGATGTTCATTCGCCTACCTTCCGCCATGAACTGTTCAAGGATTATAAAGGTACCCGCCATGGCATGCCGGAGGAACTGAAAGAGCAGATGCCCGTGATCAAAGAGCTTCTTCACACCATGAAGATTCCCACCATGGAGCTGGCGGGATATGAGGCGGACGATCTTCTCGGAACCATGTCACGGAAGGGCGAGGAGGCCGGCATGGAAGTGACGATCCTGTCCGGTGACCGGGATCTTTTACAGCTGGCTACGGAAAATGTCATGATCCGTATCCCCAAAACCCGGGCCGGGAAAACCACCGTAGAGGATTATCATGCGGCCGAGGTTCAGTCGGTTTACGGTGTGACTCCGGTTGAGTTTATTGAGATGAAAGGGCTCATGGGGGATACATCGGATAACATCCCGGGCGTCCCCGGGATCGGTCCGAAAACGGCGGAAAAACTGATCCGTACCTACCATACGGTGGAAGCGGTCCTGGAGCATCTGGAGGATCTCCCCAAAAACAAGATGCGTGCGGCGCTGGAAGAGAATCGGGAATTGGCTGTCTTCTCCAGAGATCTTTCCAGGATCCTGCTTACGGCTCCGCTTACGGTTGAGGTTTCCGATACAACGGTCCTCCGTTCCGACATTTTCTCGGATGCAGTACGGGAACGCTTTCTTGACCTGGAAATGAAAAGCCTGCTGAAGCATTTTATGGATGATTCCTTAGATCAGCCAAAGGGCCCCCGTTTTGAGATGGAAGTAAGAGATGGGAAGCTTTCGGAGGTAAAGGCCTTTACCTCTCCCGGGAGCGTAGTCGGATTCTATCCGGTATTTGCCGGGAATACCTTGCTTGGAACGGCATTTTCCATCGGCGGAAATGTGATCCTGACAGAGACTGACGCGGTTGCTTCGGTCTATGAACTGCTCAGCTGGATGCGGACGAATGATGTCACGATTTCGGTTCCGAGTTTAAAACCTCTGATCCGTCCGTTCCATATCACTGAGGAGGAAAAATGGTTTAATATCGAGGTTGCGGCTTATCTTTTGGACCCTCTTGCGGGTGAATATCCGTATCATACGCTTCTTCAGAAGTATATGGGATTTGAGGTTAAGTCAGAGAAAGACCTGGTAGGAAAGCAGGAAAGGAACGTTTTCTCATTTGCGGTTCCGGAAATGCGAGAGTCCTTTGCCATGTGGGCATATACGGCTGAACTTCTTTGCCCTGTGCTTATGGAGCAGCTGGAGAAAGCGGATATGATGACCTTGTATCGGACCATGGAACACCCGGCAACCTTTGTGCTGCAGGATATGGAACAGTACGGAATCCGCGTGGACCGGGATGCTCTTCAGAAGTACGGAATCCGGCTGGATTCAAGGATCGATGTTCTTACAAAAGAAATCTACGAAGATGCGGGAGAAGAATTCAATATCAATTCTCCGAAGCAGCTGGGGCAGATCCTGTTCGAAAAGCTGAATCTGCCCAGTGGGAAAAAGACCAAGAGCGGATACTCCACAAATGTGGATGTGCTGATCAAACTTCAGAATGTTCATCCCATTGCCAAAAGGATCCTGGAATTCCGGCAGCTGACCAAGCTTCGTTCAACCTATGTGGATGGTCTGATGGCGGCGATTGCTCCGGACGGACGGATCCACAGCCGGTTCCACCAAACCGTGACAGCCACCGGACGAATCAGTTCTGCGGAACCGAATCTGCAGAATATCCCCATGCGGACAGAGCTGGGGCGTGAACTTCGAAAGGTCTTTATTCCCGAAGATGGATTCGTATTTGTGGACGCGGACTATTCTCAGATCGAACTACGTGTAATGGCAGCCATGTCCGGAGATGAAAACCTGATCGAAGCATTCCGTAAGGCACAGGATATTCATGCCGCAACGGCCTCAAAGGTATTCCACGTCCCTCTGGATCAGGTGGACAGCGGCCTGAGAAGAAAAGCCAAGGCCGTCAATTTCGGTATCATTTACGGGATCAGTTCCTTTGGCCTGGGCCAGGATCTGGATATCTCACGTCAGGAAGCCCAGGAATATATCGATCAGTACTTTGAAACTTATCGTGGTGTAAAAAGTTTTTTGGATCTTCTGGTGGAGACAGGGAAGGCGTCCGGAGCTGTCCGGACCCTATATAAGAGGATCCGTCCTATCCCGGAGTTAAAATCCTCGAATTTTATGACCCGGCAGTTCGGAGAACGTGTAGCCATGAACAGTCCCATACAGGGAACGGCTGCGGATATCATTAAACTGGCCATGATCGCCGTTCGGGAAGAGCTTCTGTCCAGAGGAATGCGCTCCCGTCTGATCCTTCAGATCCATGATGAGCTGTTGATTGAAGCCGCAAAGGAAGAAGTGGAGGATGTCTGCCGGATCCTTGAGGATAAAATGGTCCATGCCGCGGATTTGGCAGTTCCGCTGTATATAGATATGCGTACAGGAGCGAATCTGTATGATACGAAATGACAGCAAACAGGATAAGAGCGTAAAAGAAATGCGGATCCTGGGGATCACCGGCGGCATCGGATCCGGGAAGAGCGAAGTTCTTCGGATCCTTGACTCTAAGGAAGGGGTTTACATCCTTGAATCGGACAAGCTGGCACATAAGCTCATGCAGCCTGGGCATACCTGTTACAAAAGGATCGTGGAGACCTTCGGAACCGGGATCCTTTCCCAGAATGAAAGCATCAACCGTCCCGCACTTGGGGAACTGGTCTTCAGCGATCCGGCCAAACTGGATCAGCTGAACCGGATCGTTCATCCTGCCGTGAAAAGCCGGATCCGAAGCCGGATCCGGAGTGCGAAAAAAAGAGGAGTCCGTCTTTTTGTGATCGAAGCCGCCCTTCTTATCCAGGACGGTTACCGAAGTATCTGCGATGAACTCTGGTATATCCATGTGGACCGAGAGTTAAGGATAGAAAGGCTTCTTTTGGGACGCGGCGGAACGAGAGAGAAATGGGAGTCCGTGCTGCAGAGTCAACCGAAAGATGCGTATTTCCGTGAGAATACGGACGTGACTTTAGAGAACGGAGGAGATATCCGCGATCTGGAGAAAAGGATTGATTTTGAACTGAGACGTATGTTAGCCGACTCTTGAAGTGTGGGAGAATAAGTGGTATAATATCATAGGTTATTTTTCGCCATGGGAGAAGGGCTGATGCCGGAAGAGTATAAAACAATGTACATGAAGCGACACTTCAAGCTGCATAGAGCATTCTATGCAGTGTTGTTAAGTGTCGTTCTTTTATGCTATTTCAATAAAATTTCTCCGGAACCCACCACCCTGGCATACTATATTCTGGCGATCCTTCTCTGTGCCGTTATGGATGAATATTTCCTCTGGCGGAAGTTCAATGTACCGAAAAAGTTTTTCAGCGTCAGGGCATTTCTTGCGATCCTGTTCCTGTCGGCAGGAACGGTATTCGGGCCTCCTCATGCCGTGGAATTTATCCCGTTCCTGCTTTTTGAAATGGTCCTGATCTATGAGGATATGATCCTGAATGATATCTTTGATGATTTTGGGATCTTCATCCGAAGGGTGCTGTATCTTTTTATCATCATGGTAAGTATGGCACTTTGTTTCCGGAATCTGGTATCCGGATTCTGGGTCATTATCGAGATCCTGGTCGGGGCAGCCATCGTTGGCGTATGTTTTATCCTGTTCCACAGCTTCATAGACGGACTGAGAATGTTTGAGAAGCGGGCTACGGACATGCATTTCAAATACATTAATCTGGAAGAAGAGCGGAATAAGCTTCTGAAATATCAGGACCGGGTGGAGCAGGTCAACAGTGAGATCAACTTCCAGAAATTCAACCTGGTGAAAGCAAACCGGGAACTGGAAAACAAGAATGAAGAAGTCCGTTCCCTGATCGAGGTAATGAAGTATTTTTCATCGAACTTTGATGTCCCCGAAAATGCAAGGCGCATGATGGAAAATATCATGGAGCTTAAGAATCCTACAGCCTGTGGGATCTACATTAAAGAAAAGGTCTATCTCAACAAAGACCCGTACTGCGCGATACTTACCGGCAACCAAAGCTATGAGGAAGCGTTGGAGAGGGATTTCTTCACTATCTTCGATATGGTTTCCAGAAGAAAAAGTCCGGATCCTCTGATCCTTTGTGATAACGGAGATTTTCTGACCGGCATTCTCAGCGACACAAATGTGGTTAACGCGCTTGCGATCCCGGCTTATATCAACGATACATATTACGGCGTCATGGTGATCATGTCCGGAATCCGGGACTTCTTTGAATCCGGTTATTCCTTCTATGAATCCTCCCTTGTGGATTTCACCAGCTCCGTACAGAGTGCAAAGCTGTATCTGCAGATGAAGGATATGGCCGTCAAAGACGGACTGACCGGGGTTTATAACCGGGCTTACTTCAATGAGATATTTCCGAATATCTGCGCAAAATGCGTTGTTGACAAGAAGAGTCTCTCCATGGCTCTGTTGGATATTGACAAATTCAAGAGCATCAATGATACCTACGGTCATCTGGCCGGAGACGAAGTGATCCGCATGGTGGCTTCGGTGGATCGGAAGTACGCAGATATGCATGGCGGTTATGCTGTGCGGTATGGCGGCGAAGAATTCCTTCTCATCCTTCCCGGGTATTCCGTAGAGGAATTCCGAAAGATTCTTCAGAAAGTGCATGATGAGATCGTACAGAACGTTGTGCATTTCGAAAAAGAGGAGATCCACGTCAATACAAGTATCGGTATGTCAAACTATCCGGAGATTGCCGAAGAGATCGTGGATGTACTGGATCAGTCCGACCGGGCCATGTATTTCAGTAAA
>CAMPAX010000120.1 GCA_946633495.1 uncultured Lachnospiraceae bacterium
CGCCACCGTTATGAATTTAATAATGCTTTCCGGGAGAAACTGTCCGATGCAGGACTTGTCATTTCCGGGCTTTCACCGGATGGAGAGCTCGTGGAAACCGTGGAGCTGTCGGACCATCCTTTCTATCTTGGAGTCCAGTTCCATCCCGAGTTTAAATCCCGTCCCAACCGTCCGCATCCGGTGTTCCGGAGGTTCGTGGAGACGGCGCTTGGAAATGAATGATCAAACCGAAAATTCCGGTTTTCGGATTGTCCGGATCGTCAGAAGGATTCTTCTTTTTGCCGGGAATGGATATACAGACAGTTCAGAGATTCAGGAGGCAGTATGTACGGTCAATTGCATGAAGAATGTGGTCTCTTCGCGGTTTATGCTCCGAAGGAATATGAGGTAGCCCACGATGTATATTACGGTCTCTATGCGCTGCAGCACCGGGGACAGGAGAGCAGCGGCATCGTTGTAAACCGGGATGGGATATTTTCTTCCCGAAAGGATCTGGGACAGGTGAGCCAGGTCTTTTCAGCGGAAGAGTTGGCACGGTTCCCGAAGGGAACCATGGCTGTGGGGCATGTGCGCTACGGGACGACGGGAGCAAATAACCGGAACAACTGCCAGCCCATGGAAGTTAATCACCAAAAGGGGAAAATGGCTCTGGCGCACAACGGAAATATCAGCAATGCCTATGAGTTGAGGACAGAGCTTGAGCTGTCCGGAGCGATCTTTCATTCCACCTCGGATACGGAGATCATAGCATACATCATTACCCGGGAACGACTGAAGACACCATCCATTGAGGAGGCGGTGCTTTCCGCTATGAAATATCTGGAAGGAGCCTACTCCATTGCGGTGATGTCTGCCGCAAAGCTGGTGATCGCAAGAGACCCTTACGGTTTCCGCCCTCTATGTTACGGACAGAAAGATGACGGAACCTATGTGGCCGCATCGGAAACCTGTGCTTTGGAGGCGGTGGGTGCCCGATATGTCAGAGATGTGGAACCCGGAGAAATGATCGTCTTCTCTGAGAAGGGCATAGAGGAGCGGCGGGAGTATTGCGAAACCAGGAGCAGAAATACCTGCATTTTCGAGTACATTTACTTCGCAAGACCGGATTCCGTGATCGACGGGATCTCCGTTCATGCAGCGAGGTTAAAGGCGGGAGAGATCCTGGCCCGGAACTATCCGGTGATCGCTGATGTGGTGGTAGGTGTTCCGGATTCCGGATTGGATGCGGCCCTCGGATACTCTCATTATTCCGGAATTCCTTACGGGATCGGCTTTATCAAGAATAAATATATCGGAAGAACCTTTATCTCACCGTCCCAAAACGAGCGCAGCAGCGGAGTAAGGATCAAACTGAACCCGCTGAGGGAGACCGTAAACGGAAAGCGTGTGGTGCTGGTGGATGATTCCATCGTGCGAGGGACCACCAGCCGGAGGATCGTTCACCTTCTTCGGGAAGCAGGTGCGAAAGAGATCCACGTGAGGATCTCCTCACCGCCATTTGTAAGTCCCTGCTTCTACGGCACGGACGTGGACGCAAAGGAGAATCTGGTGGCCTGCAACTATTCGCTTACGGAGATCAAAGATATGATCGGAGCGGATTCGCTGGGATACCTTCCGCTGGATGCTCTTTCTGAGCTGGTGGGGCATGATGGCTACTGTCATGCATGCTTCAGCGGACAGTATGCCACCCGCGTTCCCGAAGTGACGGGGAAAGAACGGTTCGAGAAACCGCTGTCGGAGCTTTGAACCCGCGGAAAAAACGTTCATTCGTGCGAAATATCACATTGATTTTCAGCTGCAAACTGTCTTATACTTCGATCATATATGATGATGCCGGAGTTAAAGGGATTCAGCCCCCCCCCGGTGCAGGCGCAACGTCGGGGCCCGGCAAAGAGAATCATCAGGGAAATGAGTACAAGGTAAGAAATATATAACTACGGACCGCGTGAGCGCGGAGCGTGGAATAGGAGGCATGGATGAATTATACACCGGAAGAGGTAATGCAATACATTGAAGAGGAAGATGTCAGCTTTATCCGGCTGGCATTTCGGGATGTGTTCGGCGTACAGAAGAATATCTCCGTGATGCCGGGAGAGGTGCAGAAGGCCTTCTCCGAGGGGATCGGGATCAGCGCGGGGGAGATCGCGGGCTTTGAATCCGTGGGCTGCGGACGGCTTTATCTTATGCCGGATCCCACTACGCTGGCGGTGCTTCCGTGGAGGCCGGATAACGGACGGGTAGTGCGGATGTTCTGCGATGTGGTGACGCCGGATGGCGAACCCTATGCCGTGGATACAAGAACCGTATTAAAGCGCGCAGTGGATCGTGCAAAGCAGGATCGTGTGGAATTCCGTTTCGGTTCATCGTCGGAATTCTATCTGTTCAAGAAAGATGAAGAGGGAAATCCCACGAAGATTCCCTATGATCAGGCCGGTTATATGGACATAGCACCGCTGGATCGCGGTGAAAATATCCGCCGGGAAATCTGTCTCACCATCGAGAAGATGGGACTTACGCCGGAACGCTCCCACCATGAGCGCGGACCGGGACAGAATGAGATCGATTTTCATTACGGCAAACCACTGAAAGCAGCTGACCAGATGACGACATTTAAAATGGTTGTTCAGACGGTAGCAGACCGAAACGGACTTACGGCGGACTTTTCGCCCGTACCTTTGCCGGGGGCACCGGGAAATGGCTACCACATCAACATTTATGCGGTGGATCAGGACGGAGAGGACCTCTGCAAATATGCGGCGGCAGGGATCATTGATAAGATCCGTGACATGACACTGTTCCTGAACCCGTCGGAGCATTCCTATGCCCGCTTCGGAAAGGGTACGGCACCGGATCGCGTGAACTGGTCCAGCTCGGACGGGTCGGAGATGGTGCACATTTCCGGACACCATGGACAGACGAGAGTGGAGCTTCGCTCCCCGGATGCCCTCAGCAATCCGTATCTCGTATATGCGCTGCTGATCCATGCCGGACTTCATGGGATCGAAAAACGTCTGGAGCTTCCGGAGGAAATGGATTCCAAAGGAGTTCTTCTTCCGCAGTCCAGAAAAGAAGCCATCGATGCGGCAAAGGAGAGTACGTTCATCCGGGAAATCCTTCCGGAAGAGATCGTTCAGTGCTACATCAAATGAGATGTTGCATTATGTAAACAACAATCACAGGCGCATCAACATCTCTCAGTGTTAGTTCAACCTGAACCCGGGGATCAGAGAGGAAATCTATGGTAAAGATACAGGAACGGCGGCAGTATTCCATCTTGGTGGTGTCGCAGTCGGAACAACTGAATACATTTGTAAAGAAGGTAGTTTCCGACGGACGATTCAATACCATCGAATTCCGGCGGAGCGCAGCCCAGGCAGCACAGGAGCTGCTGAACCGTCACTATGATGTGGTACTGGTAAATACACCGCTGCCCGATGGATTCGGAACGGATTTCGTGATGGATATCTGCACACGCTATACTTCCGGGGTGCTGGTGATCACACAGGGAGATATGGCGGACGATGTGACGGAACGGGTGATCGACTACGGCGTGGTTGTGCTGGCAAAACCTCTGACCAATCGCGCACTTGCACGAAATCTCAGACACCTTACAGCCATTCAGAACAAAATGCTGGAAACCGAGAAGAAGGTTCTTACACTGGAGGAACGGATCAAGGAGATGCGGATCGTGAACCAGGCAAAGTGCCTTCTGATCGAGAAAGAGAAGATGACGGAAGCAGACGCACATCGGTATATGAATAAAACAGCCATGGACAGGTGTATCTCCAAGAAAGCATTGGCTGAGGAGATCATCGACAGATGGGAATAAATGAACTGTACGAATCGGACGACTTTTGCCTTGGGTGAGAGTCGTCTTTTTTTGTTGTCATCTAAATGCTTTGCCCGGAGGATCTTTTACCGGAACCGTAGTACTTATGCGCTTGATTTTATGGCGGAAATCTGTATAATAGAGAACCCAGACAAAAGTTGAAAGTTGAAAGAACGGAAACGGATTTATGAATATAAAAACCAGAAAAACCATAGGAATCATCTTCCTTTATCTGATGATCACGGGGCTGGGCATTCTGGCAGGGTATTTCTTCGAGCGATGGACGAACGAGAAGAAGATTCCGGCGAGTGCAAATTCTACGGAGGCAGTGAGAGAGGAAACTGTGAGTACCGAAGATGTACCCAGGTACACAGGTATGGTTTCTCTAAACGGAAAGACATATCTTTATAAAGAGGACGGAACGAAGTACGAAGAACCGCAGTGGGTGGATTATGACGGGGAAAAGTATTATGTAAACTCCGACGGCGCCCTGCGTATCAGTGAACTGTTCCGCGTAAATGATGCTGCCTATTATACAGACACCCTGGGAAGGATGGTTCGGGGATTATTTACAATAGACGGAAAGCTCCGCTTTTTCTCTGAAGATGGGAAGATGCGGGAGGAACCCGGCTGGCTGGATCTGGATGGAAAAAGGTATTATATCGATTCGTCGGCAGTGGTGGTGACCGGAAAGGATCACCCCGTACGGGAGCTTTCTTCGGAAGGAATCCCTTACATTTACGGATATGCATGGGCGGATCCGAAGGATCCGGAAGGACAGTTGGGGAAGGATAACGTCGATGCCCGCACCGCGGATCAGAAGAAGGAGGATTCCGAAACCAAAGAAGCATCCGCCGAAAGACCGGGTGCAGGGGAGCAAATCTATGATATAGATAAGATCGGGATATATACCATCGACGGGAAGGATTACATTTTCGATGAAAAGGGTGCTATGCTGACCGGAAAGATCCGCGTCGATAAGTACAGCTTTTTCTATACGGATAAAAAAGGTGCACTCCTTAAAAACCAGGAATTCACGCTGGACGGACTGACCTATCATGCGGATGCAAGCGGCCGTGTCTTCACCGGAACCATGTATGAGAAAGCAGACGGATACAGCAGCTCGACGGATTATCTGATCCTCTGCAATCTGGCAACCCAGCGAACGGCAGTATTCGAAGGAGAGAAGGGGAACTGGCGGCTGCTTCGGGAGATGCTGGTATCCACCGGCGCACCCATCAATCCCACACCGAAAGGGGAATACCAGACAACCGTACATACCGAACATTTCAACAATTACGGAGTCAGAGCGTGGTATGCCACCGGGTTTATCGGAGGACTTTACCTCTTCCACAGCTCCCCTTACGAGAGTGCGTCGGAGCCTCTGGTCTGCACGGACGGGCGCCTGGGAGTACCGCTGTCCCATGGCTGTGTCCGCATGCGGGTAGACGATGCCAGATGGATGTTCGATCTGCTCCCGCTCAGCACCAAGGTGGTTATCTATGAAGAGTGATTGTATTCATTGACTTTTGGCGGGAAAGTGCTATACTACTTGAAGTATGGTCATGGGTTCTGCGAATGAGAAAAGTTCCGGATCCGCTGACACGATTCATACGTAAGCAGATCAATGGAAACGAATAGAGTATAAATGGCGAAGCAAGGGCGTTTCGGGGGTTATCTGCACTCGAAATGTCCTTTTTTTCTGCTTTACTGTGGGAGGACACATATGGGAGAACTGAATCGAAAACTGATCCTGGAGGATGGAAGCGTGTATTACGGAACCGGTTTCGGAGCAGACCGGGACGCGGTCTGCGAGATCGTCTTTAATACCTCCATGGCAGGCTACCAGGAGATCGTATCGGATCCGTCCTATACGGATCAGGCAATCGTAATGTCTTATCCGCTGATCGGGAATTATGGAATCACCGACGAGGATTTTGAAAGCAAAATGCTGGGCCTGGGAGCCCTGATTGTTCGGGATTATAACGATCTTCCGTCGAATTTCCGTTATACAAGAACCCTTTCGGAGCTTTTGGAGGAGAATCAGGTTCCGGGAGTGACCGGCGTGGATACCAGAAAGCTGGTACGGAGCATCCGGGATTTAGGAAGCCGGAGAGTGCTGGTGACACGTCCGAACGTATCCACGGAAGAAGGACTCCGCAGGATCGCCCAGACGCCGGTACCCCATGATGCGGTGGCCCGGGTCAGCAGCAAACGCCGCTGGTATGCCCGGACAGCTAACCCGAAATTCCGGGTGGTGGCCATTGACTGCGGCATGAAGACCAATATCGTCCGGAAGCTGAATCAGTACGGCTGCAATGTGACGGTGGTTCCTTATGATACCACTGCGGAAGAGATCCGGTTCATGAACCCCGACGGCGTATTTATCTCCAATGGTCCCGGAGATCCGGAGGATGTAACCTGTGTGATCGAGACGCTGAAGCAGCTGAGAGGAGAGGTTCCCATGTTCGGGATCTGCCTCGGACATCAGCTTCTGTCGCTGGCGTACGGTGCAAAGACCTATAAACTGAAATTCGGACACCGTGGCGGAAATCATCCGGTAATGGATCTGGCAACCGGCAAGATCGAGATGACCAGCCAGAACCACAGCTATGCGGTGGATGAGAAGTCGGTGGAGGGAACGCCTCTGAAGATTTCCCATATCAACCTGCTTGACCACACGGTGGAGGGCATGGAAGTGCCGGAGGATAAGGTGTTCTCCGTGCAGTACCATCCGGAGAGCGCACCGGGCCCCCAGGACAGCACGTATCTGTTCGAGCGGTTTATCGAAAATATGTCTTCGTGAGGGGGATACACCATGATCGAACCATTTGTGTATACACCAAAGGAAATGGATACACTCTACGGGGAAGTGGAACACGCGGCACAGAACCATACGCATATTGATATGTTCAAGCTGTCACGGATTGTCCGCCCCGGTGACTTTTATCTGGTGGGAGACGGGGCAAACGGACTTCATTTTACCTTTGCAGGTCTGAAATGGGTGTACGAAGGAGAAATCTATATCTGTCTGATTCAGCCGCAGGTAACTCGGGATGTTCTGCCGAAATGGTATCCCGTGATCACCGTAAATGACCGGGATCACAGTAGCTGGGGAAGAATGCATATGATCCGAAAGGAATACAGATACTGCAAGATGATCGACCCCGGTTGGGCGAGAGAAGATATAACGGAATAATACTCATAAGGAGAAACATCATGCCAAAGCGTACAGATATACATAAGGTGCTCGTCATCGGTTCCGGTCCGATCGTGATCGGACAGGCGGCGGAATTTGACTATGCGGGAAC
>CAMPAX010000121.1 GCA_946633495.1 uncultured Lachnospiraceae bacterium
CATTATATTGAGTGGGAGGTTTAGGACATGAAGCGTCCGCTTCTTACGGCCCTGGGACTCTTTCTTCTGGGAGAGCTGGCGGGGCAGTGGATAGACCGGAACCTGTGGTATTCCGGCGGTGCGGCTTTGGGAGCGGCCGGAATCGTCACAGGGATCATAAAAAATGAAAAAGAAACTGAAAGGAACAACAGGCTGAGTGCGGTCAAAAAAAAGCGCAACAGCCTGTTGTTTCTTTTGTTTTTTGTCCTTGGGTTTGCCGGTATGTATGCGGTGCGGCAACATCTTGTTGAAACTGAGGAACCGCTGCGGATAAGTGAGGCCGGAGGAAATACCATTACCATAGAGGGAGTGATCCTGGAGGTGAAGGATACCACATGGATCGTTGATTCCGATGTGGGACGGGTGCTGGTGTACCCGGAAGAAAGCGGTGGGTTCCCAGGGGATCTTGTACGGGTGACAGGCCGTCCGGAACGGATCCCGGAAGCGACGAATCCGGGAGCATTTGATACGGCGGAGTATTATGAAAGCGAAGGAGTACGCTGGAGGATCCGGGGAGGGAAGACGGAACTTCTGGAGAAGCGGGCCTCCTGGTTCCGTTCTTTTCTGGACCGTGTACGAAAGAGCTGCAGGGAACATACGGCAATGCTTCTTCCCGAGCGGGAGGCCGGGGTTCTTACGGCCATGCTGCTGGGGGAACGGTCCGGAGTTGACCGTGAGTTAAAGGAGCTGTATCGTCAGAACGGGATCGCGCATATCCTTGCCATTTCCGGGCTGCATGTATCTCTCATCGGTGCGGCACTTATGTATCTCTTTCTGTTCTTTCGTCTGTCCCGGCGCAGGGCTTCCATCCTGACCATCCTTCTTCTGCTGATGTACGGAGCCTTGACCGGATTCTCTCCTGCGACGCTCCGGGCGATCCTGATGCTGATCTCGGTAAATTTAGGGGGCATCCTGCAGCGTACGGCAGATCTTCCCACATCGATGGGCACGGCCATGTTTCTGATCCTTACCTTCCAACCGTACCGGATCACTTCCACGGGAATGCTCATGAGTTTTCTGGCGGTTATGGGCGTTCTTTCCGCCGGAGAGATCTATACGGCGATTTTCGCCAGGGACCGGTTCCTTTTTCTGCCGCTCAGGTTACGGGCGCCTTTTAAGAAACTCCTGCATGCGGGACTTTTTGCGCTCCTTCTTCAATGCTTTATGCAGCCGCTGATGCTGAGAGAGTACTACGCGGTGTCTCCCTATGCTCCTTTCCTGAATCTCCTGGTCATTCCGCTGCTAACGGTGGCGGTGGCCAGTGGTGCCCTGGGGCTGCTTTTTAGCTATCTTCCGGGGATAAATATCGCTGCGGCGGGGATCACGATGCCCTGCCGCCTGATCCTGCAGTTTTATGAGTGGCTTTGTCGGTGCATGCTCCGGGTCCCCGGTCATGAAGTGGTTACGGGGCATATATCCACCGGGGAGATGCTCCTTTTTCTGGGAATTGCGGCTGCTTTGGTATGGTTTCTGTTTCATTTTCTGAAGCATCGAAAAAGAACCGGAAGAAAATGGCGTTACTATATTCTGGTCCTTTCCGTTTCCGGAATACTTCTTTTATCGGAAGCGGTGGCAGTATCGCTTCAAAACCGCCTGACGGGGCGGATCATTTTCCTGGACGTGGGGCAGGGGGATGGATGTATCGTTCATACAAAAGAAGGAACAAACCTGCTTTTTGACTGTGGCTCTTCTTCAAAGGAGGAGATCGGGACGGGGGTCCTCATCCCGGCGCTTCGGTATTTCGGGATCGATCATGTGGATGCGGCATTTTTATCCCACACGGATCTGGACCATGTGAGCGGGGTGGAGCAGCTTCTGGAATCCCGGGAGCTGTACGGCATCCATGTCCTTCGGATCATTTTCGGAGAAGGGACAAAGGAGGATGAGCAGCTCCGAAGGATCATGGACCTTGCAGAGGAAGGCATGGAGAAGACAGAGATTATATACCTGTCCCGGGGAGATGTGGCGGAATTCGGAGCGGCAAAGGTAATGACCCTCCTCCCCAAAGCAGGGGAGAAGGGGGAGGGAAATGACTATTCCATGGTGAACCTTCTTACCGTGGGAGACTGCAGTGTCCTTTTTACCGGTGATATCGGACAGGAAAGGGAAAAGGAAATTTTGGATTATCTGGTAAAGCAGAAGGCCTTCGGGGCATCTTCGGAAGGGGAATCGGCGTATCCGGATATCCTGAAGGTCGCGCATCACGGCTCACGGTATTCCACCGGAGAGACGTTTTTGGAACTTTGGACAGAGAATATGCGGGGAACCCGGGGGATGAAAAGTGCGGAGGATCCCGCAGTTCAGCAGTCCGGGAAGGCGCCGCCGGTGGCAGTGATCTCCTGCGGGAGGAACAACCGGTACGGGCATCCGGCTATGGAAACCCTGGAACGGCTGGATGAGGCAGGATTTATCATCTACCGTACCGACCGGAACGGCGCAGTCATCGTGGAACTGCCATGATGCATAATGCCCATCGGAATATGACTGCGGTAATAGGGGAAAGTATGAAAGATATGACCGCGCCATTTTTATCACAGTAGGACATATTCTAACACAAATGACCGAAAAGGAGAATAGTGGTGTTGGTATAAGGGAGTTCTGCATGCTATAATGAGAAAAGCGGGAGAAATCCAAAGGACGAAAAAAGAACAAAAAAAGAAAAAACGAAAGAACAAGGCCGGGGAGGAATACGGGATGTCCGTTTCCATTCCCCTTACTCCGGAAGCCATCTGGGGATATGACAAGGTGACGGCAGCTTACAATGAAGAGCCCGGTGCCTCCTGGGACCGGATCTTCCGGCAGGTGAAGAAGCTCTGTCCGGCAGCGGAGGATGAGGAAGTGATCAAGGTGATCGGAAAAAGGCCCTGAATCGGATGAAGGGCGGAACAGGGGTTTGTACGGCGCAGAGCTGACCGTTTCGGCCGGCTGCTGCGCCTTTGAGAACGTATCGCCCGTCCATTCGCTTAGCTGCGATGTTTGGAATTCCCGGGCTGTGAGTAGAATTCTTTTTTATTCCGGTACATCGTTTCATCGGATTCCTTCATCAGTTCATCGATATTTTTAACTCCCTCCGGACAGATACTGTAACCGATGGCACAGTGGTATTTTGTTTCGGAGACCTTTTTTTTGATTCTTTCGATGAGCTGCAGGATGTCATTTTCGGAGGCTTTTTTACAGATGATAACGAATTCGTCGCCTCCGATCCGGTATACGGACTGCTTCACCGTGGTTGCCTGCATAATGCAGAAGGCCAGGGTCGACAGAGCCGTGTCACCGGCGGCATGTCCTTCTGTATCATTGATTGCCTTCAGTCCGTTCATATCGATGGAGACCAGTGCGTTGATCTCCTTCGATTCACTGTTGACCGTGTTATAGAAAGCCTGACGATTGAGAAGACCTGTAAGCGCATCCTTCTCCGTTAACTGGAGGATGGAGAATACATGGTATACGAACAGGGCGATGGTGATGGTCACACAGAAGATCTGTGAGTAATCCTTCCCCAACAGGAAGGGCAGGACCAGTCCCGATGCAAATGCAAAGCACAGGAATATGATCGGAAAGAGCTCAGTCGATCTCATGTTGCTTCTCTTCAGCAGGAGATATACCAGTAAGACCGAGTATGCGCCTACCATGATGTAGGGCAGATATCCCAGCGGACCGCGCCTTAGAGCTCCGTCCTCACTTAGACTGAAAACGATTCCCGTAAAGATGGAAATGATATCGATCGCAGTGAGAGCGATGGCGGGAAGAAAGACCGCCCAATGCACATTTTTCGCGAGAGTGTAGATGACCAGGGCGATGATCAGCGGTGTGGCGCTGTAGCGGATGGCCATAAAGACAAGACGGACTTTCGGCAGTTCTCCCATATCCTCAAGAGCGAACTCCACAAATACGATATGAAAAAAGATAAATAATCCGAGGATCAGACAATACATGCGCCTTTTTGTTTTCGCATCCAAAAAAACCGTAGTCTTCATCAGGACTACAAAGGCCACAAGTACCAGTATATTGGCCCAGTTTTGGATGATGTATTCTTTGATCATGCCGGATACCCTTTCTTCACTTTGAATGAAAAGTGATCATATTTCGTGTTATTATATCACACATGCCCTGGAAAAGATATTTGAAATTTAGATCCGCTTTCAATGATTCAGGGTCAACTATCTTGACGTTTGTCCCGGAATAAGGTATATACGAGATAACGGATAAACTTGTATGCAACTTGCACCGGAGAAAAGACAAGTCGGAGGCCCTATGGAAGAGAACAGGGAAACAAAATACAGTAATATCGAAACAGAACTTCGGAATCTGGTATTCTCCGAGGACTGCAGGCCGGGAGACAAGCTCCCTTCGGAAAATGAGCTGGCTCGTCAGTACGGTGTCAGCCGGCAGACCGTGCGTAAGGCGCTGGAGAGTCTGGAACGGGAAGGATATATCTATGCTGTTCACGGCAGCGGAAGATATGTGTCCGAACGGACGATCCACAGAAAGCAGTCGAAAAATATTGCCGTGGTCATGACATACCTTTCGGATTATATCTTCCCGAAGGTGATCGGCGGGATCGATGAGGTACTGTCTTCGAATGGTTATGATCTGATCCTGAAACATACCAATAATTCCAGGCATGGAGAGATCACGTGCCTTACGGAACTGCTGGAAAAGGATATAGACGGGATCATCATAGAACCAAGTAAAAGCAATATGTACTGCAGACATACGGAGCTTTTCGAGAAGCTGGAAAAGTATGAGATCCCCTATGTTTTCATTCAGGGGGAATATGAGGCTATGGCAGAGAAACCTCACGTTCTTTTGGATGACGAGAAAGGAAGCTTTCTTCTTACGGATTATCTGATCCGATGCGGACATCGGGAGATCTACGGGATCTTTAAAAGCGATGACAGCCAGGGGCAGAAGCGCCACAACGGATACGCCAAAGCACTGGCGCAGGCGGGAATCCCCTATGATCCTTCCAGAGTGATCTGGTTTTATACGGAAGACAGAAAGGTTCATCCGTATACGAGTCTTCAGAAGATCATCCGGGATGGCCGCCCCATGGATGCGGTGGTCTGCTACAATGATCAGATCGCGCGTCACATGATCCGGGCTCTTCGGGAGGTCGGAAAGAGGGTGCCGGAGGATATCTCCGTGACGGGCTATGATAATTCGGACAGCGCACTGACGGAGGGGCAGCAGCTTACCACCGTGGTCCATCCGCAGGAGGATCTGGGGAGGCTTGCAGCTGATATGCTGCTCCATCTGATCCGCGGGGAAGAGACGGAGAAGAGGATCGTCATCGAGCCGGTTCTGGTGGAGGGCGACACCGTGAGAAAGAAAAACAGGAAAGGGATAAAGGGATAAGATTAAAGAACTCGGGAAAACAACTTGCAAAGTTGTACATACAAGTTCCATGATAGTGCCATGGGGTAATAAAGTGGCATATCATGGAACTTTTTATTTACGGAATTATGTTTATTATTTCCGGCGGTTCTTTTGCCGAAGGTTGGTCAGGTCATGACCTTTGAACCGAACCGACCGACAACCCACCGAGCTAAGCGAGTGGGCAAAACATATAAGGAGGTGTATTCTTGAAGAAAAAGGACTATAAGTTCTGGTTCTGTACCGGTTCCCAGGATCTGTATGGGGACGAGGTTCTGCAGCATGTCGCTGCGCATTCCAGGGAGATCGTGGATACGCTGAATTCCTCCGGCGTACTGCCTTATGAGGTGGTATGGAAGCCGGTGCTCATCACGAATCAGCTGATCCGAGAAACATTTAACAAGGCAAATCTGGATGAATGCTGTGCGGGTGTCATCACATGGATGCATACCTTCTCGCCGGCCAAGTCCTGGATCCTGGGTCTGCAGGAGTTTCGTAAGCCGCTTCTGCATCTTCATACCCAGTACAATGAAGAGCTGCCATATGATACCATCGATATGGATTTCATGAACGAGAATCAGGCGGCTCACGGTGACCGGGAGTACGGCCATATCGTCAGCCGGATGCGGATCGAGCGGAAGGTGGTTGTGGGATACTGGAAGAATCCGGTGGTACAGGGGAAGATCGCGTCCTGGATGCGGACTGCCGTAGGAGCTATCGAGTCCAGCCATATCCGTGTAATGCGTGTGGCGGATAATATGCGAAATGTCGCCGTCACCGAGGGCGATAAGGTGGAGGCTCAGATCAAGTTCGGCTGGGAAGTGGATGCTTACCCGGTAAATGAGATCATTAAGAGTGTGGAAGCCGTATCCGATTCGGATGTGAACGCGCTTCTGGATGAATACGAGAGTCGGTACGAATTCGAGACGGAAGGAAGAGATCCGGCGGAATTCCGAAGACACGTGGCAGTCCAGGCACGGATCGAGCTTGGCTTCGAGCGCTTTCTGGAAGAGAAGGATTATCAGGCCATTGTCACCCATTTCGGTGATCTGGGAGCCTTAAAGCAGCTGCCGGGACTCGCGATCCAGCGTCTTATGGAGAAGGGCTACGGGTTCGGAGCCGAGGGCGACTGGAAGGTGGCTGCCATGGTACGGCTGATGAAGCTGATGACCGAGGGCATGCCGGAAGCGAAGGGTACCTCCATGATGGAGGATTATACATATAACCTGGTGCGTGGAAAGGAAGGAATCCTGGAAGCACACATGCTGGAGATCTGCCCCTCCATCGCGGATGGCCCCATCCGGGTTCGGGTAAATCCGCTGTCCATGGGCAACCGGGAGGATCCTGCACGGCTGGTATTTACAGCGAAGGAAGGACCGGGGATCGCAGTCTCCATGGTGGATCTGGGGAATCGGTTCCGTCTCATCATCAACGATGTGGAATGCCGGAAGACCGAGCGGCCCATGCCGAAGCTTCCGGTGGCAACGGCCTACTGGACTCCGAAGCCGGATCTTTACACCGGCGCGGAAGCGTGGATCCTGGCGGGCGGCGCCCATCATACCGCCTTCACCTATGATCTTACCGCAGAGCAGATGGGTGACTGGGCCGAGCTGATGGGGATCGAGGCCGTGTTCATTAACAAGAATACGTCCATACCCGAATTTAAAAGAGATCTGAAGCTGGGTGAGATATTTTACCGGTAAATGTCAT
>CAMPAX010000122.1 GCA_946633495.1 uncultured Lachnospiraceae bacterium
ACAGGGGTAGAAAATGGTTCGAAGTCCCTGCTTTACCAGCCACATCACATGGCCGTGACTGATCTTCGCCGGATAGCACTCGGTATCGCTGGGGATGGATTCGATCCCCATGTTGTAGATCTCTTTGGAAGATTTGGGAGACAGGATGACCCGGTAACCCAGCTTCGAAAGAAATGTATACCAGAAGGGATAGTTCTCATACATATTGAGAACCCTGGGCACACCGATCTCGCCGCGTTTTGCCTTCTCGATGGGAAGGGGTTCGTAGTTAAAAAGCTGATTATATTTGTAATCATAGAGATTCGGCATGTTCTCGGCGTTTTTCTTCATGCCGAGACCGCGCTCGCAGCGGTTGCCTGTGATGAAACGGCGGCCGCCGGTAAACTTGTTGATGGTGAGCAGACAGTTGTTGGTACAGAGCCCGCAGCGTGCCATCTGTGTTTCGTAAGTGAGGGCTTTTACATCCTCTTCGGAAATGATGGTGGATTCGAATCCCTCGGTATAGTTATCCCGTGCGATCAGGGCTGCTCCGAAGGCTCCCATGATGCCGGCGATGTCCGGACGGATGGGCTCGCGGCCGGAGACCAGTTCAAAGGCACGGAGTACAGCGTCATTGTAGAAGGTTCCGCCCTGTACCACGATCTGATGTCCCAGCTGCTTCGGATCCGTCAGCTTGATCACCTTGAGCAGGGCGTTCTTGATCACGGAATACGCAAGACCTGCGGAGATATCCTCCACGGAAGCGCCTTCCTTCTGAGCCTGCTTTACCTTGGAATTCATGAAGACGGTACAGCGGGATCCAAGATCGATGGGGGTTTTGGCCGTCAGAGCGATCTCGGCAAAATCATGCACCTCAAAATCCAGGGACTTTGCAAAGGTCTCGATGAAGGAGCCGCAGCCGGAAGAGCAGGACTCGTTCAGCATGACGTTGTCCACCACGCCGTTCCGGATCTTGATACATTTCATATCCTGACCGCCGATATCCAGAATGGTATCCACCTCGGGATCAAAGAATGCGGCGGCGGTATAGTGTGCGATGGTCTCCACCTCACCGTAGTCCAGATTCATGGCAGACTTAAGAAGTGCTTCACCGTAACCGGTGGAGCAGCTGCCGGCGATCTTCGCAGTGGAAGGCAGGAGAGAGTAGATCTCCTTCATGGCACGGATCGTGGTTTTTACCGGACTTCCGTTGTTGTTGGAGTAGAAATCATAAAGAAGCTCCCCACGTTCACCGATCACCGCCAGTTTTGTGGTGGTGGAACCGGCATCGATCCCCAGGAAGACATTTCCGGTATATGTGGCGAGGTCACCGCGGCGAACATGATAGGAGTGCTGGCGCTCACGGAATTCCGCAAGCTCTTCCTCGTTACGGAAGAGAGGATCCAGACGGGATACCTCCACCTCGATTTTTAAGTCATCGTTCAGCTTGCCAGTGAGAGCGGAGAGACTGATGATCTTCTCCTCGTTGGCGTGCAGGGCAGCGCCGATAGCGGCGAAGAGATGGGAGTTGTCCAGCAGGATCGCATGCTCTTCGTCCAGATTTAATGTACGGATAAATGATTCCCGGAGCTGATCCAGGAAATGAAGCGGTCCTCCGAGAAATGCCACATGACCGCGGATGGGCTTGCCGCAGGCAAGGCCGGATATGGTCTGGTTTACCACGGCCTGGAAGATGGAAACTGCCAGATTCGGCTTTGTAGCGCCTTCATTGATGAGAGGCTGGATATCTGTCTTCGCGAAAACGCCGCAGCGGGCAGCGATGGGATAGACCGTGTCATAGGTTTTGGCATATTCATTCAGTCCGGAGGCGTCCGTCATGAGAAGCGCAGCCATCTGATCGATGAAGGAACCGGTTCCTCCGGCACAGACGGAATTCATACGCTGCTCGATACCGCTTTTGGAGAAGTAAATGATCTTCGCGTCCTCACCACCCAGCTCGATGGCAACATCCGTCTGGGGTGCGGCCTCCTCCAGAGCGCTGGAGACGCAGACTACTTCCTGCTCAAAGGGAACGTCGATCACCTTCGCAAGAGCCAGTCCGCCGGAACCGGTGATATCCGGTGCGATCTCGCAGTCCCCGAGTTTCTCTTCCGCATGCTGCAGAAGTTCCCGCAGGGTCTCTTTGATCCGGGCAAAATGTCTTTGATATTCCGAGAAGAGCAGCTTGTGATCTTCGTCGATCACAGCTACCTTTACCGTAGTCGATCCGATATCGATACCTAAACGTTTCATATTACTCCTTGATGTGTTCTATAAATCCTTTTTGGCCAGAGCCTGAATCCGGGCCTTATCCGAAGAATGTGCTGATCGGGATTGAAAAAGAACATACGATCAGATCGGACCAGACCCGAAGTTTAATTATATATGATTCGTCTCTTTAAAACAAGGAAAGAATCAGTGAAACTCATGCCCGAATTTTGTGCATTTTGACCGTAGAAAAGCGAATGTAAGTTTTAAGTGGTTCATGGGTTTTCTTGCCTTTTTTTACGGTTTATAGTATAATACATCTTCGGGTATGTCCTGCTTTCGGCAGGGCAAATGGGAACTCAACTGGAGCATTTTCATGAGTAATAATCAATTCGGAAACAGAAAAGGGAAGTTTAATCTCGGAAAGCTTGCGATCCCGCGGCTTCCGCTGATCATGACCTGGTGCTTTATCGCCGGGTATATTTTCTGCTATTTCTTTGAATCCTTCTATCCGTATCTGCTGCTGGATCCGGCCAAGATGATCGGAAACCATCAGTACTGGCGGCTTATCACATGGATCTTTACGGTTCCTTTTCCGCTGTCGGATACTCTCAGCTATCTGCTGGCACCTATCGCACTTTATTTTTACTATTTTGTCGGAACACAGCTGGAGAATGTCTGGGGACGTCAGATGCTGAATCTGTACGTGTTCGGCAATATTCTGCTTACCGATATCGCCGTGATCGTGACGTATTTTATCGATACGACTGCCGATGTCAGGGCTGCATATGCATCCATCGGATCAGAAAGCAGCTTCATCCTTCCGATTTCGGATACCACGAGATATATGCTGCTGGCGATGTTCCTGGCACTTTCGGTAATCTTCAAGGAACAGGTGGTGCTTTTTGCATTTGTGGTTCCCATGAAGATGAAGTGGATGGCCGTGATCGATGCGGCTTTCATGGTCTATCATTTTATCAAGTACCCATACGTTTACTCAAGGGTTGTCATCGTGGTCTGTGTAGTGACCTTCGGTATCTTCTTCCTGATCAATATGAACCGGACGGGACGATCCTTCCGGCAGATGAAAAGAAGCTATGAATTTAAGAAAGCGTATGAGGCAGGCAGGAACAAGAACAGGAGCAGAGCGGATGAAACCCACGAAGTGGTTCATCGTTCGGATCGGGGAAATGTGATCACCATGCGTCCCAAGACCAGGGGCCCCATCCATCAATGCGCGATCTGCGGACGGACGGAGCAGGATGATCCGAATCTGGAATTCCGTTACTGTTCCAAGTGCAACGGTAATTACGAGTACTGCAGCGATCACATTTTCACGCACGTTCATAAAGAAGTCTGATGATTGAGCCGTTATGTAAACTGGAATTATTATCTGGTTACTGATTTGAGAACGAGTCTTTATTGTATTGGAAATATGAGTTTTCGCCCGGCCGGACCGGGAAGGGGATTATTGAGTTGGAAGCAAGAAAACTACGGAAAAAAGCGAAGATCCTTCTTACGGATCTTGCGGCAGATCGGGATAGAGAAGCAAATATTGAAAGATATAAAAGCATGACCGCGTCGGCGTTTGCCTCCTATGCGGGGATCAAGCTCTCCATGAATCTGTTCACGCTCTGCGAGATGGAGCAGGAAAGACGCGAGGAGGAAACGTATAAGGATACGGAATCTGCCCCGGCAGAAGAAGAGGCGGTTTCCGGGAAGACCTCCGGAGAGACGTCGGCTGAAATGGAGAATGCGGCAGATCCCGAAGGAGAATTTCGGACTCTGATTGCTGCGATCCGAAGGATCGATTCCGAGGACCCGGGGAATGCGGCAGAAGAGATCGGCCAACTTCGTGACAGGGTAACCGGCAGGATGAAGGTCCTTACGGCCTATACGGATTTTTTTGAACAGCATGAGTACATTCTGAACCGTAAGGAAGCGGGGATCCTCGGAAGTGTGGAAGCGATATCCCCCGAACAGCTGGCGGAGGAAGCGTTCTCTTTTGTGTTCTCCGATCAGGATAAAATGGTGGTGAACGCAAGGATCCGGTCCGTGGTGGAACAGCTTCCGGTCCGTATGACGAAACAGCGGTTTTATGACATTCTTTCGGAAGCCATTGCCCTCTATAAGGGTGGGGAATTACAGTCCGCTAAGGATTTTATCCAATCGATCCGGGACGCTGCGCTGCTGACACTTCCGGAAGGGTTCGATACCATGTATCCGACACTTCAGCAGGCCAGGCAGCTTTTCGACAGCGTCAGCTATAAAGATCTGGATGAAAAAGAATTTACACGGATCGACGGGGAACTCCGTTCGGTTACCATGGAGCTGGAGAGTCTTGCAACCAGAGATCTGATGCTGCAGGAGATCATAAATGATATTCTGATCCTTCTTCTGACAAAACCCAATTCGGCAGATGATATGCTGGATGACCATTTTGCAGAGGCAAAGAAAATCCTGGACCGTTTGTCGGCTCTGGGTGATGATCCGGAGAGCTTTGATCCGGAGTCCTTTGATGAAGCCTTTCTTAACATGGAGGGCGCCCAGGAGGAGGCATACGAGACATTGCTGGAACTGGAAAGCAGTCTGGAAGATTATATGCCGAAAATGAAGGAGGCGGATGCAGAGGCGCTTCGGAAAGCGGATCTTCTCACATCCACCAGTTTGTTCATGGATCTGGAAGGACCGGATATCACGGTGGTGGAAGAGAAGGCCGGGGAATCCGAGATCGAGACTATGAAGCAGACACTGTTCCGGGATTTTGACGAGGCATTTAAAGGCCTGTCCAGGGAAGAGAAACGGAGCCGGATGGCTAAGGTGCTGTCCATGGTCCCCGTATTCTTTAATTCAAGAGAAGAGATCAAAGAGTATTTCCTGTATGCCCTGGAAAACTGCAGAGATGACAGCGAACTTACGGCAGTCAGCCATATCCTTCGGGAAATGATGCGGCCGGAGCTGTAGAGTTATAGAAAGATCACACCGGAATGAAGATAGCAGATAACATTTACACGGATATCGAGAAGAATAAAAGCTTCATGAAGAAGCTGGATCGGATCGCAAAGGGAAAGGCCGCAGCGCCTTTCTATGTTGTGACCCTTCCGGTTTTTTCGTATGGTCTTCTGGAGATCTATGAGTATAATGAACTTCTGCAGAATTTCTACAAAACCCTGGACGAGGAGATCACGGTCCTGGGTATTTCGGACAGTCGGGCCGGAGCAAAGCAGCTGGTATGCGACATTCTGGAGGATCATTTGGATCCGGAAGGGAGGCTCGTATGGCCGTGATTCTGACCATCCTTAAGATCATCGGTATCATCCTGCTCTGTATTTTGGGGCTGCTCCTTCTGATCCTGCTGATGGTGCTGTTCATCCCCATACGATATCTGGTAGATGGTGGATATACATCGGAGAGGGTCGGAGCAAAGCTGAGGATTCGATGGTTTATCGTAAAGGTTCTGGTGAATTATAATAAGGGGGATCCCTTTACCATAAAGGCGAAAGTCGGACCATTTACCGTGTATTCCATGTCATCGGGGGAGGAACCGGAGGAAGGGCATCTAACGCTTCCGGATGAGACACCGAAAGATACACAAAAAGATGCAAAAAAAGATACGTCGGAGGATGCACCGGATTCATCGGCTTCATCGAAAGAGAAGGCTTCCGGAGGAACAGCCGGTGAAGAAGAGACCGGTAAAGATGCCGCCAAAGTTCTTGCCACAGATACCGGAGGAACAGCCGGTGAAGAGGAGACCGATACTTCTACGGATCAGCAGGATCCGGCAAAGAAGGATATTGCGATAGAGACCTTGAAGGAAGGTGCGAAGGGGACTTCGGACGAACTCCTTCCCGGAACAACGCAGGATCTTTCGACGGGAACCACGGAAGAAATTGCTGTGAAATCTGAGGAGAACGAATTCTTCGATAAGGTCGAACAGTTCTTAAACAAGATAGAAACAAAAAAGAGTCACATCGAGCAGTTCCTGGAAAGAGATGCTACAAAAAGGACGATTCAGAGAGGCAAGAAACTGCTGATGAAGATCCTGAGACATCTGAAACCAAAAAAAGGACATGTGGATCTGCATTTGGGTCTTGGGTCGGCGGCAGATACCGGAATGATCCTTGCAAAGCTCGGAAAATACTATCCGCTTTACGGCAGCTGGCTCATTATATCTCCGGACTTTTATAATAAAGTGATAGAGGTCGAAGGTATGGTGAAGGGAAGGATCCGGATCGGTTCTCTGGCGATCCCGGCACTGATCTTCTACTTAAGAAAGGACACAAGAAGAACAATAAAATTGGCGAAAAAGATATAAATGGATATTCAGGAGGATGTATATTATGGCAAATCAGGTGACAAAGAACGATTTTAATCAGACTGTAGGAACTCTCTATAAGGGGATGGATGCATTTCTTTCCACAAAGACAGTTGTGGGTGAACCGATTCAGGTAGGCGATACCACCCTTATTCCCCTTGTGGATGTGAATTTCGGTGTAGGTGCCGGAGCCTTTGGAAATGCAAAGGGAACGAACCAGGCCGGCGGCGGAATGGGAGGGAAGATGTCTCCCACAGCAGTTGTAGTGATCCAGGACGGACAGGTTCGGATGATGCCGATCGCGGAAGAAAGCACCCTGACTAAGATCCTCGACATGATCCCCGGCGTAACCGCCAAGATCCAGGATTTCCTCGGAAAGAGAAATAAAGAGGCGGATGCTGCGGTAGAAGAAGCAGTGGAAAAGCTGGAAGATGAAGAATTCTAACCGACCCGGATCGTATCGGGCACACTGTTAAGTGTAAGCTGAAAGCAAAACGATCACAGAACAGAAAAGAAAAAAGCAGATCGGATGATCTGCTTTTTTAGTAGTCCGTAGGGGAATCGAACCCCTGTTTCCGCCGTGAGAGGGCGGCGTCTTAGCCGCTTGACCAACG
>CAMPAX010000123.1 GCA_946633495.1 uncultured Lachnospiraceae bacterium
CATTTTCTGCCTGAGTCCATATGCTTTCTACATACTTCTTGCATTCTCCCCGCAAATCCCTACATGGAAGTATAACCGCCATCCACCGGAAGGATCACACCGGTTACGTAAGAGGATGCGGGGGAGGCGAGGAACAGGGTGGCTGTATCCAGTTCGCCTTCATTTCCGTAACGGGAAAGAGGAATCATGGTTTTGGCATTTGCCTGGAAGAAATCACTGTCCAGCGTCTCCCTGGTCAGCGGTGAATAGAAATATCCGGGGCAGATGCAATTGACGGTGATATTGTATTTTCCCCATTCAGCTGCAAGGCCGCGGGTAAGATTGACCAGACCGCCTTTTGCTGCGTGGTAGGGGGAGCAGGGGGCAACCTTGTTGCCTACCATGCCGTACATGGATGCGATGTTGATGATACGTCCGTAATTTGCCGGGATCATGGCCTTCTTGGCTGCGGCTCTTGCAACCCGGAAGGAACCGAAGAGATCGATATTGAATTCATTCTCAAACTGGTCATCCGTAATATCTTCAGCCGGAGCAACTGCACCGGTTCCCGCATTGTTGATGACAATGTCAATGCGGCCCCATTTTTCAAGCACCAGATCGATGGTTTTATCTACCTTCTCTGTATCGGTGATATCACAGGGAAGGGCCAGAGTTTCCACTCCGAATTCTTCGGTGATCCTGGCTGCAACCTCCTCGATCAGATTCTGTCTGCGTGCGATCACGACGATCTTCGCCCCCTGATTGGCCAGTGCCTTCGCCATCTGTACGCCAAGTCCGGTGGAAGCTCCGGTTACGATCGCAACCTGTCCTGTCAAGTCAAAGTACTGTTTCATAGTAATGCCTCCTCGTTGTATGTTTTGGCAGCACATTGCACACGTAGTGCGTGTGCTGCGGATCATCAGCCGGGGCAGGATACCTTCTGTCCCCGGCATCATGTATAATGTGAATAATGAAACGGATAAAAAATGCCCTATATGTGATGATATCAGATGTCTTCGGATTTCACAAGGTTGGAATCGTAAGGCATTTAATTTTTCTTTAAGAATTTCCATGGTATCCTAACGCCAGAAGATGAGAGGAAGGAGATACATCATGTTATTTCGGATCTTGAAAAAAGATATCAGACGAAAAAAAACCATGAACCTGATCCTGCTCCTGTTCGTGATCCTGGCGACTATGTTCGTGGCCAGCGGCCTTTCCAACGTAATGGCGGTTCTGAACGGAACAGACTACTATCTGGACAAGGCAGGACTTGGGGATTATGTGGTCATTACACAGGGAGAGGGAATGCTCGATGCCCCGAAGGATCTGGAAACACATCTGAAGGAGAATGAGAAGGCAAAGGACTTTCGGCTGGAGCGTTATATCACCCTTGCTGAGAAGGATCTTACCCATAATGATAAAAAGTCAAAATCCGACAGCACTATGATGATGACGAGTATCGACGACGGAGGCCTTCGGTACTTTGATAAGGATAACCGGGAGATCACGAAAATCGAGGAAGGACATACCTTCGTTCAGCTTCGGTTCCTGGAGGGAAATGATCTCAAGGTGGGAGACACCATCCGACTCCGGAAGGAAGGTGTGGATCTTCTCTTTATCATCGACGGGACCTTCAAGGATGCCTGCCTCGGATCGGGGATGATGGGGAACAACCGGTTTCTGATCTCCGGGAAGGATATGGAGAAGATCCTGGCGGATCCCGCGATCCATAAAATGTGGGGCGGCGAAATGGGCTACGTGGATACGGATGATATACAGGGCTTCGCCGCATCCATCTCATCGCTGGACGGGATCAGTTTTGACGGTGCGAGAAGCACGATCAAGCTTACCTATGTGCTTTCACTGATCATCGCATTTGTGGTACTTATCCTGTCTGTTGCGCTGATCATAGTATCTTTCGTGGTCCTTCGGTTTGCCATCAATCTTTCGGTGATGGAGGATTTCCGTGAGATCGGAGTGATGAAGGCCATCGGTATCCGGGACCGGAAAATCCGCGGCATGTATGCAGCTAAATATCTGGGGATCGCAGTGATCGGCGTTCTGATCGGCGGGATCTTAAGCTTCCCATTTGGAAAGATGCTGATTAAGTCTGTCAGTGAGAACATGGTTCTGGGAAATGACGGCGACACGCTGGCGCACATCGTCGGAGGGCTGGCAGTAGTTCTGATCATCACTGGATTTGCCTGGTTATGTACCGGACGTGTAAAGAAGATGTCTCCGGTGGATGCGATCCGAAGCGGTCAGACAGGAGAAAGATATAAGAAGAGGAAAGCAAGGGGCGCGGGAAAGGTCCGGAAGAACACGGAGTTCTTCCTGGCGGTGAATGATATTCGGAGCAATCCGAGAAGGTATCTCTCCGTATTCCTGTCCATATTTATCTGCTCGCTGCTGGTTCTGATGATCGTAAATATCACCACCACCATGAGGAGCGACAGCTTCGTGGAAACCTTCGGAGCAAAGAGAGACCTCTATGTGGATGATTCAGATAATATCATGACACTGACCGGTACGGGCAAAGAAGAGTTCGCGGCCTATATCCGGGAGAAAGAAGAGCTTCTCACGGATGCGGGAATGCCCTGTGTGATCAGTGATGAGATCCAGTACAAATATAAAGTGATCGTTGGGGATGAGTCCTATAAGCTGGATATCCAGCAGGGATTCAACATTCGGGCGGATGAATACAGTATAACGGCAGGCTCTGTACCGCAGAATGCCCACGAAGCAGCGATCACTCCGCAGATCGCTGAGAAGACGGGACTGAAGATGGGCGATACATTTACCATAGACTACGGTGATCATCAGGCGGATTTCCTGGTAACGGCAACCTTTGAGACCATGAATCAGCTGGGTATGGTGATCCGGATCCATCAGGATGCAGAGACGGATTTTCATCATGTCAGCAGTACATTTGCGCTCGGTGTCCGGTTTACGGATCACCCGACTGAGAAGGAGATCGAGGCGAGAAAGACTAAGGTGAAGGAGCTTTGGGGAGTAGAGGATCTGCTTGTCATGAACGGGGCGGAATTCTGTGATGATTGCATGAAATCCGCTGATTCCATGGAATCGGTACAGAATCTGCTCCTCCTGATCACCCTGATCGTTGTGATCCTGGTAACCGTTCTGATGGAGAGGTCCTTCGCTTCCGATGAGAAGACCCAGATCGCGCTTCTTAAGGCGGTGGGTTTTAGAAATGGTTCCATCATCAAATGGCATGTATGGCGGTTTACGATCTGTGCATTCTTTGCAGTCGTGCTTGCACTGGCGGTGTCCGTACCGGTAACAAATCTGGGAGCAACTCCGATCTTCGGCATGATGGGAGTAAAGACGGTGGATTACCGATACAATATCAGCATGACACTGGCCTATCCTGCGATCATCTTCGTGTTCACGATATTTGTGACATGGATCGTGGCGCAGTGCACAAGACGGATCAAGAGCAGCGATACGGCAAATATTGAGTAGAGGAGTGTCATCCTGAGGAGTGAAGCAACGAAGGATCCCTCGGGACGAAGCGATAAGATCCTTCGGCCTGTGGCCTCGGGATGACAAAAGAGATACACGTTACTGAGAATGATCAATAAAGGAGAAATCTATGAGTACAATTCTGGAAGCAAGAGATCTTTGCAAAACATATATCATCGAAAAGCAGCAGAATCATGTGTTAAGAAATGTGAATTTCACCGTAGATGAAGGCGAAATGGTCGCCATCATGGGACCCTCCGGTTCGGGAAAGTCAACCCTGCTTTATTCCGTGTCCGGCATGGATAAGGTTACCAGTGGGACCGTGATCTTCGATGGAAGGGAGATCACGTCCCTGGATGAGAAGGAGATGGCGGACGTACGTCTGGATGAGATGGGATTTATCTTCCAGCAGATGTATATGATGAAGAACCTTACCATCCTGGATAATATCATACTTCCGGCCATGCAGAGCAGGAAGGAGGGTGTCAGCAAGGAAGAGAAAGTGAAACGTGGAGAGGAGCTGATGCGGAAGCTGGGGATCATCGAGACAGCAGATCACGACATCAATGAGGTGTCCGGCGGTCAGCTGCAGAGGGCCTGCATCTGCCGGAGCATGATCAACAATCCGAAGATCATTTTCGCGGACGAGCCCACAGGCGCACTGAATCGGACCTCCTCCGGGGAAGTGATCGATGAGCTGGTACGGCTGAATGAGGAAGGCACCACCATCCTCATGGTTACCCATGATGCCAGGGTGGCAGCAAGATGCTCCCGGGTTCTTTATATCGTGGACGGGAATATCAAAGGAGAGTATAACAACACCGACGACGGAACAAAGGATCAGAAGCAGAGAGAACGTGCTCTCAACAACTGGCTGATGGATCAGGGGTGGTAAGAGTTATGGCGTCACAGGATTCTTGACATCTGCCCATGTGGGTGGCTAAAATAAAGTCAGTCTTTGAAACCGACGCAGAAAAGATCTCCCGGGAATCCGGAGAAAACGGAGAGAAATGATGTTAGATATTCTGATCGTGGAGGATCATAAAGAGATTGCCGGTCTGCTCATGGATTTCCTCCGGAAGGAAGGATATACCGTCAGTGTGGCGGAGACAGGAGAGAAAGCCCTGCACCTGTATGAAACATACGGTGCAAGGCTTCTTGTGCTTGATATCAATCTCCCCGGAGAGATCGACGGCTTCGGTGTACTCTCTATGGTGAGGAAGACATCCAATACCCACGTCCTCATTACCAGTGCCCGGACCGGCAAGGAGGATCAGCTGAAAGGGCTTCGGATCGGTGCGGATGATTATATCGAGAAACCTTACGATATCGATATCCTGATCGCGAAGATCCGGGGGATCATGCGCAGGAAGTTTGAACTGGATGAGATCGTCTGTGGGGATTTCCGCCTGAATACTGTGACGGGAGTACTCACGGTAACGGGAAGAACCGGCATGAAAACCGGTTCGGGAGAAGCTAAAGACGGAAATGGAGACGGCAGGGAGAGGAGCATCGAGCTTACCGCAAAAGAGTACGAACTTCTGAAACTCATGATGGAGCATGAGGGAACGACACTGAAGAAGGATTATCTCTTCAATAATGTCTGGGGAAGTGATTCGGAGTCAGAGCTTCAGACACTTACGGTTCATATCAAATGGCTTCGTGAGAAGCTGGAGAAGGATCCCAGAAAGCCCGTGCATATCATCACGGTCTGGGGCGTAGGTTACCGATTCGAGGCATAGGGCATGCGATATCAAAAAAGAACGATCATCATAGTATTTCTGCTGGAGGCTTTGCTGGCGGTCGGAAGCAACCTCCTTATTCTCTATGCAGAAAGAGAAAGTGAGGATCTGGGATACCGGGTGGATCTGGGAAGGGTTCGGCAGTCTCTTGCGGAGGGAAAGGTACCGGATGCGGCTTCCTTCACCTATGTCACGGAGATTCAGATCTATGATCCCGAGCGGATCGTAAATGAAAACTATACCGTCTATCCTCATCGGGACGGAACCCTGTATCGGATCATTTATAAGGAGGGACAAACCCACTTCTGGCCGATTCTTATGATCAACGGAACCTGGCTTCTGGTGATGATCCTTACGGCGGGGATCATGATCTATATATATCGGAAGATCGTAAGACCCTTCCGGACAGTCTCGGAGTTCCCGGTCGAGCTCTCCAAGGGAAACCTTTCCCTTCCTGTGAAGGAAGAAAAGGATAAGTATTTCGGGCGGTTCCTTTGGGGAATGGATATGCTCCGGGAGAAACTCGAAGCGGATAAGAATGACCGGCTGGCCATGGAGCAGGAGAAGAAAACCTTGATCCTTACCATGTCGCATGATATCAAGACACCGCTCTCTGCAATTAAACTGTACAACCGTGCGCTTTCTGAAAATCTTTATGATTCGGAAGAAAAGAAGAAGGAAGCCTATGCCGGGATCGACAGGAACCTGAAGGAGTTGGAGAAATATATCGAAGAGATCCAAAATACGGCGCGAGAAGACTTTATGTCCCTCTCGGTTTCCGATGGAGAATGGTATCTGTCGGAGGTGATGGACTCCCTGGAGAAGCTGTACCGGGAGAAGACGGCAGAGCGAAGAACCAGGTTCACTGTGGAAGCGTATCAGAACTGCCTCATCCGGGGAGACCGGGAGAGGGGGCTGGAGGTGTTGCAGAACCTGATGGAAAATGCGCTGAAATACGGAGACGGGCGAAGCATCCGGATCTCCTTTGCGGATGAAGAAGACTGCAGACTTGTGACGGTGGAGAACTCAGGCTGTACACTTCCGGAACGCGAGCTCCCGAACATTTTTGATTCCTTCTACCGTGGAAGCAATTCGAAAGATCAGAAGGGAAGCGGCCTCGGGCTGTACATTTGCCGAAGACTGATGCAGGCCATGGACGGAGAAGTGTTCGCGGAGGTGCGTGACGACAGTTTTGCGGTAACTGCGGTATTCCGGAAACGTTAGGGGCGTGTTGACAGAAGAAACCGTAGTATGCGGGGTGTTAGGGCACGGTAACCACAGGCGCCGCGAGTTAAATACCTCCGGCATTATAGTATCAGAAGGTGCAGCTTCCATCCGGAGACAGAATCAGGAGAGGGAAAAACATGAGATTAATCTTTGTAAGGCATGGAGAGCCGGATTATAAGAATGACTGCCTGACGGAGAATGGAATCCTGCAGGCAAAGGCAACGGCAAAGCGATTGAAGCAGGAAAAGATCAGTGCTGTCTATGCTTCTCCCATGGGACGAGCTATGCAGACAGCGTCCTTTACGGCCGGGCAGCAGGGACTTGAAGTAACACAGCTTCCCTTCATGCACGAGATCGACTGGGGGACCTCCTCTGCAGCAGCAGAAGAAGGAAGAGAAGTTCCATATGACGGCCATCCCTGGACGCTGGCATGTAAGCTGCTGACGGAAGAACCGGAGTATATCGGAAGCGATGCATGGAGAGAGCACCCTTATTTCAGGGACAATCGGCTTCTGGCGGAATATCAGAAGGTGTCCGCCGGATTGGATGCTTTCCTGGCTGAACATGGGCTGGAACGAAGGGGCAGAGAATATATATGCAGCAGGTTTGGGAATCCGGAAGATCCCTTTGATGAGAACATTGCGTTGTTCGCACAT
>CAMPAX010000124.1 GCA_946633495.1 uncultured Lachnospiraceae bacterium
CAGAGGTCACAAGGCACGATGTAGAGATTTCCGTCCTGCGGATATTCGTGGTTCTGGCCCCCCGGAAGCTTCTCTTTGTTCTGCCCGCCCGAGATCATCTCCCGGTTCTGTCCTGCCCCGGACATAACTCCTTGTATGGCGTCCGCCGTACTCTGCCCCCTCGATGACGGTCTCGGCGAACCCAGCCTCCGTCGCTTAACACCCGCGGCAAGAGCCATGGAGTGGAGATTGTTTCTCGAGCTGTATTCGGAATTTACAAGAAGCTTTACACCGTAGGTATCGATCAGATACTCGAACTGGTCCTTCATGAAGCCGACCACCACGGTTATGTCCGTGATATCCACTTCATGGAGCTGGCGGATCAGTCTCTCGATCAGCCGCTCACCTCTCACCATAAGGAGGGCTTTCGGACTGGTGAGATTGATGGGCACCATTCTCATCCCGAAACCGGCCGCAAGGATCACGGCTCTTCTCGGTCTGTTCGCCGAGAGCTCCTGATCCGCCAAATGCGTCAACCGGAAATCCTCTGTGAGATACCCGGCTTCTTTTAATGCTTTCAGGGATTTATTCACGGATCCCAGCGAACGACCGGACTGCTCCGATAAGATCCGCTGGTTCTCGAACGGCTTCTCTGCCAGTAAAATTAAGATGTCAGCTTCCTGTTTGTTCATAAAGAAATGGTTCTCCTGATTTCGTGAACATTCAATCCGTATTATACACTTGTTCACATAATTGTCAATACTAAATTTCGTGAACGACTGTATCAAAAAAACTGCCCACAATGAATGTGAGCAGTTTTCGTCTATTTGTGTGGTAAACTCCCCTCTTACACTTCGTTTAGAAGTCAGGGCGTGAGCCCAGAATCTCCCGGAGCACTTCCACCGTCTCCGCGAACCCGGCGGGAGCATCAAAGCAGCCCTTCCAGCCAAGGCTTTCCAGTCCCGTACTGTCTAAGGAGGAATTGCTCATGGGATTGAACCCTTTCTTTTCTTCTTCTGTGGGAAGCTCCATGCGAAGCGTAACTCCCGCAGAGTCTGCCAGAAGTTCAGCCATCTCACGGATACTTACGATAGCGTCCGGATTGGAGATATTGTAGGCATGTACACCTTCCCCCCGAAGCAGAACGGTCAGGATCGCAGATGCACAGTCAAGGCAATGGCAGTAACTACGTAACTGTGCGCCGTCACTCTTCATCACGATATCCTCACCCCGTGCCGCAGCATAGGCCCAGGCGGAAGCCACCCGGCGATCCATGGGGGATGCCGTCGGTCCATAAATATGCCCGGGACGAACGATCACCGACTCTACTCCGTATTCATCTGCATAGGACGCACAGAGCGTTTCAGCCGCACGTTTTCCTACAGAATAAGAATTTCTTGCGGATAGAAGATCGATGTATCCGTATTCTCCTTCACGGTAGGGCTGGTCCCCTTCCTTTTTCCCGTACACCTCACTGGAGCTGATATACAGGAGACGCTTTGTGCCGGATGCTTTCGCCACATCCAGCAGGTATTTCATGCCGGTGAAGTTACTCATCATGGTTTCCACCGGTTCCTTTACGATCATGTCCGGTGATGCATTGCTCGCACCATGGATGATGTAATCCGCTTTTTCCGTAATCTCGTTGTCGGTTCTGGAAGCATCATATACAACGAATTGGAAATAAGCCCTGTCACAGTACTCCCCGAACCGGTCCGTCATCTCCTTCAGCCAACGTCCCGCTGCAAGAATACGGATGGGAGTATCATGCGTCTCATTATAGCGGATCAGGATATCCACCACCGGAGAGAGCACCAGACCTGCCGCACCGGTGATCATTACAGACTTCCCCGCCAGCTCCCCAAGAAATGGGAGAGTGTTTTCCGTCACTCTATCTATGTCCTGAAACCAACGATTGCTTTTGTATATCATACTTCTCTTCCGCTCCACTATCCGGATGCCATTTCCGGACATCCTTTTCTGTCCCAGGTCCATGTCGGCACCTGAGTTTTCATAGTCATTCCACGTCGAGGTGCATATTTCCGCACATACTTAGACAATTTCATTAAGGTAGGCCTTCCGGTTTACTTTAGCCAGTCCGCGCGCTTCGCAGCCAGCAAGGCCTTGAAGATATCCAGATCCTCCACGGTAGTCAGTTTGATATTCTTCTCCGACCCCTGCGAGAAATACACCTGTTTCCCCATCTCGATCATCAACGTACAGGACGCAACGGAATTCGTAATTCCCGCCTCCAACGCCTGCCGATGCAGCTCTGCCAGTTCTCCGATCCGGAATGCCTGGGGAGTCTGCGTCCGTTTCAGCCGGTCTCTGGGATAGCTTCCCACAGATACATGCCCGTCCTCCGTCTGCATCATCGCCTCCGCGCAGGGGATCACCGTGATGGCATTTCCCTCCTGCAGCGCAACACGGATATTATCGGAAATGATCTCTGCCGAGACCATGGGACGGATGGCATCGTGGATCAGCACCAGATCCTGAGGATCATACAGCTTCTCCAATGCATACACACCATTTCGAATGGATCCCTGTCCGTTCTCTCCGCCGGGGATCACATGCTGCAGCTTTGTGATATTGAACTGCTTTGCATACGCCTGCAGGACCTGCTCCCAGCCTGAGATGCAGACCACTGCGATGGCATCGATCTCCGGATGGTTCTGAAATGCTTCCAAAGTATATACGATGACAGGCTTTTCATTTACCGTAAGAAACTGCTTCGGGATATCCTGATGCATACGATTTCCTGAACCGCCCGCTATGATAAGTGCAATGTTGCTCATGTTGTTTCCCCCGTCAAATCCCTTCCATGTGAATTCTGTGTAAACACACAACCGACTTTATTTGAAACAAGGGAAGGAATCAGTTCTAACTGACCCTCCCCTCGCAGTCGCAAATGCATATTGATTATGATACAGGCTCCTTTGCTTACTCTGATTCAGCAGAAGAGTCTGATTTCTTTTTCTTTGCATCTGATTTTGATTTATCGGCTTCCGGCTCGTCATTGCCATAGCCGTAATCATCATAATAGCCGTAGTAGCCCTTATAATATCCGTAATATCCCTTACCACCGGCCTGAACCTTGTTCAGTACCACACCCAGGATCTTGCATCCGCTCTGATCCAGCTGCCTCTTGACATTCTGTACTACCTTGAAGCTGATAGCATCAGACTCAACCACGAGGATGGTTCCGTCACAGTTCTTTGCTACAAGAACCGCGTCGATGACTGATCCCAACGGCGGGCAGTCAATAACGATCATGTCAAACTGCTCCCGAAGAGTCTGTATCATCTTCGTGAATTTCGGACGACCAAGCAGCTCTGCCGGATTCGGTGCCTTGGCACCCGTGAAGATCACCGACAGATTCGGAATATCCGATTCATATATAACGGCTTCCAGTTCTTTCGTCTGACCGGTAAGATAATGAGAGAGACCCTTTGTCTCCTTATCCACGCCATAACGTGCCAGAGTTACGGATTTACGAATATCAGCATCGATATACAGCACTTTTTTTCCATCCTCTGCAAAGGAAGCAGCCAGATGGAACGATACCTCTGATTTTCCTTCATTCGGAACAGAACTCGTTACAGCCACTACCCGGATGTCCTCACCCGAGAAAGTGATATTTGTACGAACGCGCTTATATGCTTCATTCGTCTTGAAGTCCAGTTCCTTCTTATTCTCGAATACAATCTTCTGCGCCAAGGGAATTCTCCTTCCGAATTATAGTACGGTTCTAAGATCTGCTCTTCCTGTGCCTCTTATGTTTTGAGGTACTGTCGTGTCCGTGTGTCCTACGCTTGGATACACCCTCTTCCAGAGGAATCATACCCAATACGTTCAGACCCAGATACTTCTCTACATCTTCGCCGTTCTTGATGGAATCGTTCATCATGTACTGAATGATGATGATCGCGCATGCAAGCACAAATCCCAGGAGAGCACCGATAATTCCGTTCTTTTTCATGCTCGGGGCAATGGGTGTCGACGGCAGCTGACCATAATCCATGATATTCGGACGTTCCGTATCCATGACCTCAGCCGTCTTTGCTACGGATACATTTGTCAGCTCATCAACAATCTTCTTCGCAAGGTATGCGTCACTGTCCTTTACAGAAATCTCCAGGAAACGGGTGTTGTCCGGATTATTGACGCTGATCATTGACTTCAAAGCTTCATAATTGGTGTTAAGGCCGAGATTCTGGATAACTTCCTCCAGAACCGGACGGCTGGTAATGATAACTTTGTAATCCTGAGTCAACTGTGTACCGATCTGGAAATCTGCCAGGCTGGTGATGCTGTCTCTCTTAGACAGGATATAAATTGTCGAAGAACTGCTGTAAGTCGGTTTTACAAACAGCATGGTGTATCCGATCATGATACCAAGGCCCAGAGCCGCAAGCAAAATGATCAGCCAGATCTTGGCAATTAACGCGTGGAAGACCTCCACAAGGTCGATTTCGGTCTCTTCGTATTTCTCTTCCATGTGCTCTCCTAATTCTAACTGTTATCGTTGATCAATCTATATATTTCCCCTGCACCATGATCTCAGCCGCACCGTGAAGCATAAAATCTGCTTCTTCATCGCCGCAATGCTTCCGGATCCATGGAATATAGTCCTGTGTATAGGGTGCCCGGCTGTCCACATTATGGGCATCCGTTGCAAAGAAGGTGATATATCCTTCTTTTACAAGCTTCCGGCACCAACGTTTGTTCTCATTTAAAAAGCCGCCCTCGATACTGGAAATGTTCATCTGCAGAAGCGCTTTCATGTCCATCAGCTCTTCAATGCGTTCCATCCGTTTTACCAGACTGAGATACCGTTCCACATGAGCAATGATGGGCCAATAACGAGCTTCCGACAGAAGCCGGATCGCCTCACGAATCTGACGGAACGGGGTTCGGACGCTGAACTCTACCAGCACGTATCGCGTACCATTCATGGTGTGGATCTCACCGGATTTCAGGAGGTCGATCACGCCTTCCTCATAGAGGATCTCATTTCCAAGATAAAACTCCATATCCGGAAATCGTTCCGCAGCCGCCGCACGAACTTCTTCGAATCTGGCGTCTAACTCCTCCGATTTCTTATAATGATTCCGTCCGATCATGAAATGGGGCGTGAAAAGGATCTTCCGAGTTCCCTCTTCGTATGCGATCTGGAGCATATCGAGGGTCATTTCCATATTCTTCGAACCGTCGTCAACGCCGGGAAGTAAATGGCAATGCATATCGAAAAGTTCCATATCGTCCTCTTAATTTGCTTTTTCTTTTCGCTTAGCGAAATACAGACCGAACAGCGACATTCCGATCACCAGGCCAAATACAGTGATGACGGATAATACCCGGATCATCCAGTCTACATGATTCTTGAAGAATATATACAGATAATCCGGCTCGATAAACAGGTGCTTTGCAGGATTCAGAACCAGCAGAAGTACTGTAAGAATTCCGGCAAATGCTGTTCCGATGAGCTCGGAAATCGCGATCATGCGAATGCCTCTGTCACGCCTGAGGTCCATGAAGATCGTAAAGACGCATCCCAGAATCAGGCTGAGTCCGAACAGGATCATACTGATCAGCATGGAGAACTGAAGATCTTCTTTCAGGCGAAGCACATACGGTGCCACATTACTCTGCTGATACTTCACATTGCGATTTCCCCGGAGCAGCTGCTCCGTAGCCTGTTTCTCGCGAATCACAAAATCGTCGTATGCCAGGATCTTGCCGCCCGTTCTGTCGGTGGCCGCTTCCTCTGAAACCGTCACAGCTTCTGTGGAAGCTCCATTATCCGTAACCGCTGCCGACTCCGTAACCTGTTCTGTGTCGGATTCGGTTGTCTTTCCATCTTCTCCTCTGCCAAGGTCTGACAGATATTCGATATAAGCATAACGGTAATATCCGCTGCCTTGTACACTCTGAAGGATCCTGTCGTTGTTGAACACGATCACAAACAGTGCGAGAAGCAGGAAGATTCCCGCCACACTGATGGCTGTCGTTACCGTGAGAAACCTGCGGCAGATCTTACGGATCCTTCTTCTGCGTCTGTGTCCGTGAACCAGTTTCTTCCGATCAGATCTTCCAAAGCGCATGCACTTCTTAAAGATCAGGATCAGACACATAAGAACTGTAACCGCAAATGTCACAGCTGCCACGATCATCAGGACGGTCGGCCAGGCCGAAGGAACGATACGCTCGTTGCTGACCAGCTGAACGGGATCACCGTCACCTGTGTCGATCACGATGGACTCATCCCGGATCTCCGCCTTTACATCCGCGTCTTCCGGTTTCACACGCTGATTGATTGCATCCCGGTCCGCCTGATTATCCTCGATCCGGGCAAAGATCTCATCGACCTCGGAATCCTCTTCCTCCTGGGATTTTGTGGTTTCCTCTGTCGTTTGGGATGTATCCCTCGCCGGACGATTACTTGTGGCTCCCTCGGTGGAAGTCTCCGTCACTGTTGCAGACTCCGAAGCCTCCGTGGATTCCGTGGATTCCGTTGCTTCGGTCGCCTCCGTCTCAGACTCAGATACCATCTCAGTTGCCTGAGTGGATTCCGTTGTCTCGGTATTCCTGGGGCGGTTCGGATCATTTTTCCCTCCGACCTCGTAGATATAACCTCTCTTCAGACCGGTGGCTACATTACTGTAAATGTAATTGATCGCTTTCTTTGCCTGGCCGGGTGAAAGATTCACACCGTCCTTCGCAAGGTAAGCATAAAGATCGTTGATATAGCTTGAATATGCCCGGTAAGTCTTTCCGTCATACTCAAAGGTTCCGCTGGCAGCCGAGATGACACCTGCTTCCGCGTCGTTTATGTCCCCTGCCCAAACGGTGTTGGAAGAAAATGCAACCACTCCGAGCAGCAGAAATACCAATCCGATCCATATATGTTTGATCTGTCTGATTATTCTCTGTCTTTGCTGCATTTTTCTGTCCTTAATTCATTATATGATGATAGGGTCAAAAGGTCCGAGCGACGCGCTTGCGCGGTCGCT
>CAMPAX010000125.1 GCA_946633495.1 uncultured Lachnospiraceae bacterium
CTAAAGAAAAATTGAGTGATCAAAGAATTGAGTGATCGAAGAATTGAGTGATCAAGGAGGAAAAAATGGCAATCAGAAATATCAGAGTAGATGGAGATGATATCCTGCGGCAGCCGTGCAAACCCGTAAAGGCCATGACACCGCGGATCAATGAGCTGATCGATGACATGTTTGATACCATGTACGACGCTGGCGGAGTCGGTCTGGCTGCGCCCCAGGTGGGGATCCTGCGCAGGATCGTGGTGATTGACGTGATGGATGACAATCCGCTGGTTCTGATCAATCCCGAGATCGTGGAGACTGAAGGTGAACAGATCGGAGAAGAGGGCTGCCTTTCTCTTCCGGGACTGTCAGGTGAGGTCTCACGCCCTGCACGTGTGGTATGCAAGGCACTGGACCGGAATATGGAGCCCATTACCGTTGAGGGAACGGAACTCCTGGCACGCTGCATCTGCCATGAGCTGGATCATTTGGATGGCGTATTGTATAAGGATCTGGTTTTGAACGGACTTCATCGAGTTGATCTTCCGGAGGCGGAGGATGACGAAGAAGATGGTGAGGATGACGTAGAGTGATCGTGAACGAAGAACGTTTTCCGAAAGAAATGAAAGATCGAAGAAATGAAAGATCGAAGAAATGAAAGATCGAAGCCCTTTGATATGAAAAGCAGAGAAGGAGACGTTTAGCTATGCGGGTTATTTTTATGGGCACGCCCGATTTCGCCGTGGAAGCTTTAAAATGTATTCATGCGGCCGGGCATCAGATCCTGGAAGTATATACTCAGCCGGACAAGGCAAAAGGCAGGTCCGGAAAACTCCAGCCGCCGCCGGTGAAGCAGGAAGCGGAAAAACTGGGGATCCCCGTACTTCAGCCGGAGAAGCTCCGTACGGAGGAGAATGTGGACCGGATCCGAACTCTTGCACCGGAGATCATCGTGGTTGCGGCCTACGGGCAGATCCTGCCGAAGAGCATTCTGGAGATCCCGCAGTACGGCTGTATCAATATCCACGCATCCCTGCTTCCGAAATACCGGGGAGCGGCTCCCATCGAACGGTCGATCCTGGATGGTGAGGAATGGACAGGCGTTACGACTATGTATATGGCGGAAGGACTGGATACCGGGGATATGATCGAGCAGTCCAGGGTAAAGATCGAGGCGGATACCACCGGAGAAAGTCTGACAAAGCAGCTGGCTGCCGTGGGCGGGACGCTGATCTGCTCCACGATGCAAAAGCTGCTGGAGGGAACTGCGGTACGTACACCGCAGAACGAAGCGGAATCCACCTACGCGAAGAAGCTGGATAAGGAGATGGGGCTTCTCCATTTCGAAAACAGGGCGGCGGATCTGGAACGGGCGGTTCGTGCGCTTTATCCCTGGCCCTGTACCTATACTGTCATCGACGGGCATATGGTAAAGATCCTCGGGGCAGAGGTGACGGATCAGGAAGGAACTCCGGGAGAGATTATAGAAGTTACGAAGAAATATTTCACCATAGCCTGCGGAGAGGGAGCTCTCCGGATCCGGAAGCTGCAGCCGGAGGGAAAGAAGCCCATGGATGCCGCAGCATTTCTGAACGGAAACCGACTGGAAACAGGGACGGTAGTCGGAACGGCAAGGTAGGAACCGGGCGAATGAGTTAAGGAGACGGGATGGCAGACGAGAAGCAGAAAAAAATATCCGAAAGGGAGATCGCACTGGATATTCTCCTGGATATGGAACGCAGCAGGAGATTCTCCTCTCAGGCTCTGGAGGATGGACTGAGGAAGATTCAGTTCGAAAAAAAGGAATCCCGTGCCTTTGTCAGCCGGCTGGTGGAAGGGACAACGGAATACCGTCTTCAGCTGGATACGGTTCTGGATCATTACGCAAAAATCCCGGTGTCGAAGCAGAAACCCGTGGTGCGGTGCATTCTCCGTATGGGGCTTTATCAGATGCTTTATATGGACGGAGTGCCGGAACGGGCAGCTGTGTCGGAATCCGTCCGTATGATGCGGGCAAGACATCTGGAAGGACTTTCCGGTGTGGTGAACGGAATCCTTCGGAGCGTTCAGCGCGGGATACTGTCCGGCGAGACAGGAAGTCTCATTGAAAGCTCTCTTTCCGTGAAATATTCCACCCCGGCGTGGCTGGTGGAGCGGCTGCAGAAGGACCATGGTCCGGAAATGACCGAGAAGATCCTTGCCTCCTCTTTTCAGGAGAGAGATCTTACCATTCGGTGCAACCGGAACAGGACTTCTCCGGAAGCTTTGAAAGCCTTTCTGGAGAAACAGGGGATTGACGTACGGCCGGGCCGGATCAGTCCTATGGCTCTTTCCGTCGGCGCTTTGGACTTTGTACGAAAACTGCCGGGATACCGGGAAGGAAAGTTTTCCGTTCAGGATGAGAGCTCCATGATGACAGTGGAGTCTCTGGGGATCCGGGAGGGATGCCGGCTTTTGGATGTGTGTGCCGCGCCGGGAGGAAAGTCCTGCTATGCCGCTGAACTGGGCGCTCTGGTAACGTCCAGAGATATATCGGTGGAAAAAACGGATCGGATCCGCGAAAATGCCGAGCGTCTGGGCCTTAGCCTGACCATCGAAGAGCAGGATGCCGCCGAACCGGTGGCGGAGGACATGGGAGCCTATGACATCGTGCTTGCGGATGTTCCCTGTTCCGGGATCGGTGTCATGGGAAGAAAGAATGATATCAAGTACCATGTGACGGAGAAAAGTGTTTCGGAACTGGCGGCACTTGGACATAGGATCCTGGAGGTTTCAGCCGGATATGTGCGGTCGGGCGGGAGACTTATGTTCTCCACCTGCACCATTCTCCGGGAGGAAAATCAGGAAGCGGCAGAGCATTTTCTGGAGAAACATCCGGAGTTCAGTAAGGTTCAGGAGCGGCAGTTCCTTCAGGGGATCGATCCCTGCGACGGGTTTTATTTCTGCCTGATGGAACGGAATAATAGTTAGAGAGGAATAAGAGAAACGTTGGAACAGCGATCGAATGAGGAAAGACCAGATCCTGCTTCCATGACGGAGGCGGAATTAACTGAATACGTGATATCCCATGGGTGGCCGCGGTTTCGGGCGTCTCAGATCTTTGGCTGGTTCCATAAAAACCGGGTGCAGGATCCGGCGGAAATGAAGAATCTTCCGGCGGACATCCGGAATGCGCTTGCGGAGGACTGCAGGTATGTGCGAGAGTGGAGGCGCCTTGCTTCGAAGGAAGACGGGACGGTAAAATTTCTCTTTCAGCTGGTGGACGGGCAGATTCTGGAGACGGTGTTCATGCCGTATCATCACGGCAATTCCCTGTGTATCTCATCTCAGGCAGGCTGCAGGATGGGATGCCGGTTCTGTGCTTCCACCATCGGGGGACTGGTGCGGAACCTTAAGCCCTCGGAGATGCTGGGACAGGTATATCAGGCAGTGAACCTTACCGGGCAGAGAGTGGATAATATCGTGGTCATGGGGACAGGTGAGCCTTTGGATAATTACCCGAATCTGATCCGGTTTCTGAATCTTGTTTCGGATCCGAAGGGTTATAATCTCAGCCTCCGAAGCATCACGGTCTCCAGCTGCGGACTGGTTCCGAAGATCCGGTCCCTTGCAGAGGAGGGGCTGCCGATTACATTTGCGCTGTCGCTTCATGCCGCGACAGATGAAGAACGAAAGGCACTCATGCCCATTGCCAGCCGGTATACGATCCGGGAGACGCTGGATGCCTGCAGATATTACTTCGAACAGACGCACCGGAGGGTGACGTTTGAGTACAGTCTGGTCTCCGGAGTGAATGACACGGCGGCTCATGCGGAGCGCCTGGCGGGCCTTCTTCGGCCTCTTCACGGGCATGTGAACCTGATTCCCGTGAACCCCATAGAGGAGCGGGATTTCAGGCGGAGCGACGACGGCACCATCGTCAAATTCAAAAATATACTTGAAAAAAATCATATAAATGTTACTATTAGAAGGAGTATGGGTCGGGATATCGATGCTGCCTGTGGGCAGCTGAGACTCCATGCCATGCAGGAAGAAGGTAGTTCATTTACGACGAAATGAGGTTGCAGCGGTTTGGTTTCTTGTGGAAAGACAGACACGGGGAAAAGACGGGACAACAATCAGGATAACATTTTTATGAGTGACAGTCCCGTAGGTCCCCTGCCAAATCTGTATATCGTAGCCGACGGTATGGGTGGCCATGCGGCCGGTGATTTTGCGTCCAGGTATGCGATCGAGGTAGTGGTGGATTTCATCCGGAAATCCACGATCCGAAATCCCATATCTTTGCTTCGTCGTGCCATGATCTTTGCAAATAACGAGGTATACAGAGAAGCCGAGAGTGACGAAGCCAAAGGAGGCATGGGAACTACCATGGTAGCCTGCGTCATTGACGGCCATGAGCTGTTTTGCGGAAATATCGGCGACAGCCGTCTGTATGTCGTGGGTGATGACATCCGACAGATCACCATGGATCATTCCCTGGTAGAGGAACTGATCCGGAACGGTCAGCTGGACAGGAACAAGGGACGGAATCATCCGGAGAAGAATATCATTACGCGGGCCATGGGCTCGCGAAATGAGGCAGTTCCGGATTTCTTCCAGATCTCCCTTTCCGAAGGGGACAGCGTGCTCCTTTGTTCGGACGGCCTTTCCAACATGGTAGAGAATGATGAGATCCGGGATATCGTGTGTGAGAGTGAGCTGCCAGATGCAGCTGTGGACGCTCTCATCGACCGGGCAAATTACTATGGCGGAACGGATAACATCTCTGCCATCGTGATCACCGTTTAAGTAGAATATAAGAGGAACGAAAATGTTGAAATCAGGAACTATTTTGGATGAAAGGTATGAGATCATTGATGTGGTGGGTACCGGCGGAATGTCTACGGTATACCGCGCCAAGGATCATCGCCTGAAACGCTTTGTTGCCATCAAAGTGCTGAAAACGGAATATTCCAATGACGTGAATTTTATCTCCAAGTTTCGTGTAGAGGCACAGGCATCCGGCGGTCTGACTCATCCGAATATCGTCAGCGTATATGATGTTTGTGAGGATAACGGAAGACATTTCATCGTGATGGAGCTTGTGGAAGGAATCACGCTGAAGGAATACATCAACCTGAACGGGCGTCTGTCCATGGATCAGGCCATTGATTTTTCCATTCAGATCGCATCCGGTCTGGAAGCAGCGCATGAACATCATGTGATCCACAGAGACATTAAGCCCCAGAACATTATTGTGGCGAAAAACGGCAATCTGAAGGTGACGGATTTCGGTATCGCAAAGGCGGCGACCTCGAATACCATGTCTACGGCTGGTATGGGTTCCGTGCATTATATCTCACCGGAACAGGCCAGAGGCGGTTACAGTGATGAAAGAAGTGATATCTATTCCTTAGGTATCACCATGTATGAGATGGTGACCGGACGCGTTCCCTTTGAGGGGGACACAAATGTAGCCATCGCCCTGATGCACATCCAGAACGAGATGATCCCGCCGAGAGAGCTGTATCCGGATATCTATTCCAGCTTTGAGAAGATCATTCTGAAAGCAACCCAGAAGAAACCGGAGCGCCGGTATCTCACGGCTGCGGCGCTGATCGCCGATCTGAAGAGAGTAAAGGCGAATCCGAATATCGATATTATCGTGGCACCGGCAACACCTCCGAACGATCCGACGCAGAGATTCTCGAATCAGGATATCCAGCGGATCAAATCCGGGGCAGAGCAGCGGGTGAGCGGAAAAACTTCGGAGGTGACTCCGGATCGTGCACGCCTGAACCAGCTGATCAATGAGGCGGATGATGATTATGAATACGAGGAGGAGCCGAGACAGGCACCACCCCGGCGTCAGACCATCAAAAAAGTAGCAGATGATGAAGAAGATGATGAATATGATTATCGTCGTCCCAGAAGACGAGACGAGGACGATGAAGAAAATGATGTGGATCCGAAGCTGGCAAAGGCAGTGATGATCGGTGGTATCGCAGCTGCCGTGGTGATCGCGGTGATCATCCTTGTAGTAGTCGGAAATGTTATGGGCTGGTTCAAGTTCGGATCGGATACGGATAAGAGTACTTCCACAGCGCTTTCTTCCACGGAAACCGGACAGACGGAGGAGTCTTCCGCGGAGGTTATCCGTGAGGTTCCGAGTGTTGTGAAGCTTACCCAGCGCGCGGCTGTAAAGACCCTGAAAGATAAGGGCTTTATGAATATCAAGATCGAAACAGCCTATGATGATAAGGTCCCTGTGGACTATGTCATCTCCCAGAATTATGAAAAGGACGAAAAAGTTCCGGAGGGCACGGAGATCGTGATCGTGGTTTCTCTCGGTGCAGAAGAGGCCGAGGTTCCGGATGTAACGAATTATACAGATCAGCAGGCAACCACCGTGCTGAATGAAGCCGGTTTTGAAGTCCTGCACAAATTCGAATTCAGTGATGAGGTGCAGAAGGATTCCGTGATCCGTACGGAGCCGGAGAAGCTTTCCAAGGCTGCAAAGGGCAGCAAGATCACTTTGGTGGTCAGCAACGGTAAGGAAGTGAAGGATGCAAGCGTTCCGAAGCTGCTCGGTCTCAGCGAGTCTGCAGCCCGGAGCAATCTGGAAGCATCAAAGCTGTCTCTCGGAAATGTCACTCATCAGAACAGCGATACGGAAGCGGGTCTTGTCATCAGCCAGAGCCATCCGGAGGGAACCAGTGTTCCGGAAGGAACTTCCATTGATATTGTGATCAGCGACGGACCGAAGATCGTGACATACAAGGGTTCTGTATCCGGAAGTGTTACGACTTCCGCTGCAGAGGTTATGGACTCTCCCGAGAGTGTAACAGTTACGGTTTACATCACAGATGCGGACGGTGATCATCAGGTGGCGGTGGAAGCTGCGGATGTGAACGGAAAAGACAGTATCAGCATCAGTGGCTCCGTAAATGGTCTGAAGTATTCGGACGGACACGTAAAGATTTCTGTTGTCAGC
>CAMPAX010000126.1 GCA_946633495.1 uncultured Lachnospiraceae bacterium
GTGTAAAAATGTATGCAGCGTTATATGTGGAAGTCCGATCAGCCGGCGCTGTCCGACAGCACCTTCATTTTCACCTTGAAGGAGATTACTCTTGCTGTTTCGATCCGGTCGAACTTTACATGGTAGCAACCCTCTTTTCCGTTCAGATCCAGGATCGTTCCCGGTCCGAATACCGCATGCTCCACCCGCTGCCCCGGTTCGAAGAGCTCCCTCTCCTCTTTTACCTTCAGGATCTTGCTTTCGCTCTCGATAAACCTCCTTGTACTCTCCACCAGCCGCTCCTCCGGTTCCTCCGCATATTCCAGAAGATCCTGGCGGATATCAAAGATGAATCTGGATGGATATCTCGGGATTCCGTCGAAATGCGTCCCTTCCCCACAGGAAAGATAGAGCCGGTCCTTTGCCCGGGTCATGGCCACAAATGCAAGTCTGCGTTCCTCTTCCATCTCTTCCAGTGTTTTGATCTTTCTCGATGGAAAGATGCCCTCGTTCAGACTGCAGAGGAATACATATTTAAATTCCAACCCCTTTGCCGCATGAACCGTCATAAGGCGGATCTTATCTTCGGAGCCTGCATCTGCGTCCGCATTCGTGTATAGTGCCACGTGTCTTAGATAATCCTCCAGTTCCGCCTCTTCCCCGCAGGTAGTCTCGTATTCGAAAACCGCCTGCTTTAACTCTGCCAGATTGTCCAGCCGGTCCTGGGCGCCTTCGGTGCGGAGCATTTCCTCATAGCCGCTCTCGCTCATTATTTTTGAGAGAAGCTCCGATACAGAGAGGCTGTCCGTCTGCTCCGCATATTTTTCGATCAGTGTAACAAACTGTCTTGCCTTTGTATTCCGGATCAGTTCATGTTCCAGATTTTCATACAGTGCCACATACAGAGAGGTCTGATTGTCCCTTGCATACTGTTCCAGAAACTGCATCCGCCGTTTCCCAAGATTCCTTTTCGGAACATTACAGATCCTTCGGAAGGACAGATCATCCCGATACAGAAGCATCCGAAGATATGACAGGGCATCCTTGATCTCCATACGCCCATAGAAGGGAGTTCCGGAATAGATCGTGTAAGGGATGGGTTTCCCCGTGGCGGGCTCATGCATGAGAGCCTGCTCCAGAGTCCTGGTCACGTAATGCGCTCTGTACAGCACCGTCATGTCACGATACGGAACGCCCGCCCCCCGAAGGGCCAGGATCTCCCCGGTCAGCCAGTCCGCTTCGTCCTCTGCATCCTTTGCGATGTAGCAGAAGACACTTTCTCCCTTATCACGCATGGGGATCAGATCCTTTTTGATCCGCAGGGTATTCGTATCAATGAGGGAGTTCACCACCGCCAGGATCTCCGGTGTGGATCTGTAATTCTCATTCATGAAAATGGTCCGCGTCCCCGGAAACTGCACATCGAAGTCCAGCAGATACCGGGCATCCGCACCACGCCAGCTGTAAATGGTCTGATCCGGATCTCCCACCACGAAAAGGTTTTTATGATAATCCGCCAGCACCTTCATCAGCTCATACTGCGGCGGATCGATGTCCTGAAATTCGTCGATCATGATATATTCCAGACGCTGCTGCCATTTCTCCCGGATATCCGCATGTTCCCGGAAGATATGAAGTGTCACAACGATAAGATCATTATAATCCAGGCCGAAGCATTTCTTCTCCTGATAGAGATATCCGTAGAACAGGATATCCCGGACGCTTTTCGCCTCGTCATACTTCTCCTTCAGAGCCTCCGGCGACATGTCAAGAAGATCCTTATAATACCCCGGGTCTTCCTTCAGCTTTCGCATTTCGAACATGTCCCGGGCGTTGGAATAAGTCATATCCCGAAGAGACAGATTCCGCTCTTCGTAGATCAGCTTCAGCATGTCGTCGATATCCGAATTGTCCAGCACCAGAAAGTTCTTCGGATACTGCACCGCATAGCTGTCCTCCTGCAGAACAGAGACGCAGAACCCATGAAAGGTATTGATATATCCCGTGTCCTGATCTCCCGTCAGGTTATGGATCCTCTGCCGCATCTCATTTGCGGATTTATTCGTAAATGTCACACAAAGGATATGTCCCGGCAGGATCCCCAGCTCTTCCACCAGATAGGCAAACCGATGAGAAAGGGCGCGGGTCTTTCCGCTGCCTGCCCCCGCGATCACACGTACATATCCCTCGGTGGTGGTTACCGCCTCACTTTGGGATTGATTTAATTGTTCCAATAATTCAGGCATAGACAGCCTCCTGTATCATCCTGTTGTCACTTGGGCAAGGCGAAGAATCCTTCCTGATCCAGGGATATGGGATCCTCGACATGCAGCCTCGGAATGACAAAAAATCTCCGGGTTATTTCGGATAAAAAAGAATCTGCCGCTTCTTTCGGAAAAGGCAAAGGCACGGACTCCGCCGCAAATCCGAAGAAGAGACAGATTCATTTTATCAGATCATTTGTTCGAAAACAAGAAATGATTTTCGGTCAGCCGATAATTTCCTTCAATCGTTCCAACAGTTCATGGTACTCTTCCATCAGAACCGGATGGTGTTCTCTCACATATTCCAGTTCTCCGCGTCCGGAAGCATTCTCCAAATCCAGCGCTTTTTCAAACAGGGTTTCCGATCCTTCCTCTCTTTCGCAGCGTTACAGGATCTCACCGGTGATCAGCCATGGTGACGGCTGTGTAACGAATACACTGTTCTTATCCGTCTTACTGATGGTGATCTGTGTTACTTCCATATTCTGAATATTGAACTTTTCGAAGATCTGCTTGATACCTGACAGCACATCCAGCTCCAGGGTATAGATCACGAACTGCATCTTCGGATTCTTCTTCAAAAGGCGTTCAATATCCTTCTCCAAAAACTTTGTAGCCACAATGAACGACAGCCGCGGTACCGGGATCTTATCCAGGGACTCTTCGGAAAGATCCGGAATGATGGTCACATTATGGATCCCGAACTTGTTCAGGTTTTCCTCCATGGTCCGAAGATCCTGTTCATTCGGCTCCACGGCGATAATATGTCCTTCACTTGCAATGATAGCCGACTCAATGACGATGGTCTCACCGCTGACGATAGCGATGGTATCATGGGTATCCACGCCCAAAATGCTCATGATCACGGCACGGATCTCATTTCCGACATACTTCACGGTACCCTTGCTGAAGAACTCATTCTTCATACCGATCCTGTAGCTCTCGCGGGTATTCTCGTTTACGATGAAGATCACAGAGGGATTCGACAGCTTTCTGGTAGCAAAATCCATGATCTTCCCATGCTTTACATTATCATTCGGGATCAGCCCTTCCGCAAACCACACATCATACTCACCCAGGCCCTTCTCCCACAGTTCGTAGAACAGATTCTCATGGGTGGAATCCGCAAAGATCATAACTCTCTTATGCGTCTCGATGGTGGGAACCACATTCTTCTCTTTGCCACAGATGTTTACCAGCTTGATCTTCTCCGCGCTGGTATTCATAATGTCCGAAAAATGGGCTGTCCATTCCAACATTTCCTTATTGCTGTAAGCAGTTCTTTTTTCTGATGCCATAAATCAAATCCTCCCGATTAACTATGCACTTACCGAATCCGATCAAAGGTCCGAATCAATGGGCAAAGTCAAAGCCTTCGCTCCATTCCCTGAGGAATCATTTTCCCGGATTTATTCTTCGGATTTATTCCCCTGTTCTTTTTCATTTGGATCCTTCTCCGGCTGTTCCTCCGTTTTCTCATCCTCCTCGATCACGGAGTAATCATCCTCGATCTCGGAATAATCCTCGTCCGGATCTTCCTTCTTCTCCAATACGTTATCCTTGTTTCCCACCTTGTTCAGGAATCCCAGCATATAGTGATATTTTTTCTTTTTCTTCACCGGTTTCGAACGTTCTCCCCGGATCGGAACTCCATCCTTATCAAAGGATTTTAGGTTAACATAATATTCTGTCCGATTGGTAAGTCCCCGCCTTCGAAGCCGATTCTTCATAAAGATCGAAAGGATCGTCATGATGATAGCGAACATCGGAACCGCAAGTACCATGCCCACAAATCCGAAGAGATTGCTTCCCACGATGATGGCAAGAAGCACACCCAGACCGGAAAGTCCCGTGGAATCGCCGAGCACGATCGGCTGAACCAGATTCGCATCCACCTGCTGCAAAACCAGAATGAAAATGATGAAGATCAGCGCCATCTGCGGACTTTCCACCAGGATCAGGAACGCAGACGGAATCGCACCGATGAACGGGCCGAAGAACGGGATGATATTTGTTACGGCAATGATCACGGTGACCAGCATGGCGTAAGGCATATCCACGATCCCGCAGAAAAGCCCGGTCATAAGACCGATCACAACCGAATCCATAATCTTACCATTTACAAAGCCGCCGAATACCCGGTTTGCATACTCCAGACCGTCCAGGATCTTATTGCCGTTCTCTTTCGATACACAGCTGTAGATCACTCTCTTGCTCTTCGCCTTCAGATGTTCCTTATCGATCAGGATGTAAATGGATACGATAAGGCCGATGATCATATTCAGGATCACTCCGACTACGCCCATGATACCCGACGTAACCCATGTAATGATGGAATCCATATTCGGCAGAAGATTTTCAGTAATGAGCTTGCTGAGCACACTCTGGAAATTATCCATATACTGACCGATGGTCTTCTGGATCTCCGGGCTGTTGGAGAAGACACCGTTCAGCCATTTCTTGATGTTGTCGAAATACATCGGCAGGTTATCATACAGCGTGAACAGAGAATCCTTCAGCTGCGGAATGATGACAGCCAGAAGTGCTATGATGAGACCGACGAACAAAACGATCGTCACTATGACCGCCAGCGTATTTGCAAGCTTTTCCGCTTCCGCCGCCTTCTTTTTTCTTTTCGACGTCAGTTTCCGGAACAGCTTTTTAAATAACTTTACCACCGGATTCAAAAGGAATGCAAATGCGCATCCGATGATCAGCGGGGTCAGCGCAGAGATAAACTTCCCGATCCACGTGAATACAAGGGGAATCTTATCCAGCATACTCATGAATATCACGACCACGCACAGTGATAATGTCAGGATAATGCCCCGATGGATATCCTGCTTGCTCCAGTTATGCGTTCTCTTCATCATACCCTGGGCAAAACTACTGTCTCTTTTTCTACGTTCTTCCCCTGTGTAATGGTAAATCTTGACATCCTCTTCATCCGTGGATCTCTGCCCCCTGGAGTCGGCGGTTTTCCCTGTGTTTAGCTCTTCTCCTGTCAGTTTCTCGCTCAATGTGATTCCCCCATTTTTAATCTTCTTATGCAGTCATTCGAATCTGTAATTCATTTGACTTTGATGTTTTGGCGCCGGGATAAAAAGGTATTCTGCCCCCCGGCATCGGAATAAAAAACACCCTGCAATATTATAACATATTGCAGGATATTTTTCATTAAAAACATATTGGTTTTTACGGGAATCAGTATGCCTTTACCTTGGTCCAGAGATCCGCAAAAAGCTCCTTGATATTCGCTTCCTGATAGCGGAAGACTTCATTCTTCTCGCCGTCAAAGCCCGGTGTATAGGCGCTGATACCTTCATACTCTCCCGCTGCCAGTTCGTCAGCAACCGACAGGATCGGCGAAGTGTATCCGACATACTCGGAGTTCTTGTAAGCATTTTCGGAATTCAGCATGAAATTCATGTACTCGTGAGCCAGATCCAGGTCGCCGCATTCTTTGGTGATGACCATGGCATCGCACCAGACATTGGTTCCCTGCTCCGGTTCGATGTATTCCAGGTTCTCATTCTCGGACATGATATAGGCCGCATCCCCGGAGTAAACCACGGCGATGGCTTTATTTCCGGAAATCATGTTGTCGATCACGTCGTCGCCTGCGTAAACCACATCCATGGAATTCCGCTGGTCGATGAGCCACTGATACGCTTCCTTGATCTCATTCTCATTCGTGGTATTCATGGAATATCCCAGTGCCTTCAGAGCCACCATGAAAGAGTCCCGCTCGGAATCATACATATACAGGTTGCCCTTGTACTTTGTATTCCGAAGCAGATCCCATCCGGCTTCGGCATCCTCTTCGCTCACCACCGTGGTGTCGTACAGGATTCCGACCGACCCTGCAAAATAAGGTACGGAGTATTCATTTTCCGGATCATAGGAAAGTCCCATCAGCGACGGATTCAGTCCATCCGAATAATTCAGCTTGTTCCAGTTCACCTGCTGCAGCATATCTTCCTTGATCAGCCGCTCGATCATGTAATCCGAAGGGATCAGGATATCATATTCCGCTCCGCTCTTCAGCTTGGTATACATGCTCTCATTGGAGTCGAAGGTCTCATAGATCACCTTGCAGTCGGCTTCCTTCTCAAATTCCTCCAGAAGACCGGGATCGATATACTCGCCGGCATTATAGACCTTAAGGGTCCGCCCGCCGCTCTGAACTCCGGAGAAAATGGCGATTCCGAGAAGCAGGATCACCATGCCGCACATGATGAACCGCATAGTCCGCTTCATCATCGCCGGAATCAGCCGGGATACGATAAGCGAGATCGCGATCACCAGGATCACGATGGTGGAAAGCGCGTTGATGGTCGGATTCGTACGCTTCGTCATGTTATACACGACGATGGAGATATTCTGCACACCATTTCCGGTTACGAAATAGGAAATGACGAAATCGTCGAAGGACATGGTAAATGCCAGCAGCACGCCGGCGAAGATCCCGTCCTTCAGCATGGGAATGATCACCTTGATCAACGCTTCAAAAGGTGTCGCGCCCAGATCCAGAGCCGCATCCGCGATGGCCGGATCCAGTGACCTTACCTTCGGATACACACTGGTGATCACAAAAGGCGTACAGAA
>CAMPAX010000127.1 GCA_946633495.1 uncultured Lachnospiraceae bacterium
CCCTGTGTTCCTTATGAGCGAAATGAGACACCGGACGCCATCAACCATTACAACTGTCCCATCGTCACCTCCTATTCCGAGAATATCAAGAACAACATGGAGGAGATCCAGACAGAGAATATCGACTACATCCGTCCCTTCCTGGCTCTGGATAATCCGGAAGCCCTGAAGGCACGTATGTTCCGGGAATTCAAGAAGCATACCGCCATCACAAAAAAGGAGATCAGTGATGCAGTGGATGCGGCCTATGCCGAGGCGGACCGGGTAAAGGCAGATCTGCAGAAAAAGGGCGAGGAGACCATTGCCTTCCTGAAGAAGACCGGCAAGCTGGGGATCGTCCTGGCCGGGCGTCCCTATCATGTGGATCCGGAGATCAACCACGGTATCCCGGAGCTTATCAATTCCTACGGCGTGGCGGTTCTTTCCGAGGATTCCATCTCCCACCTCTCCGAGGTGGATCGTCCCCTTATCGTGGCAGACCAGTGGATGTATCATTCCCGACTTTACCGTGCGGCCAACTATGTAAAGACCAGCGAGAATCTGGAACTCATCCAGCTCTTCTCCTTCGGCTGCGGACTGGATGCGGTTACCACAGACTGTGTAAATGATATCCTGTCCAACTCCAATAAAATCTATACGGTTCTGAAGATCGACGAGGTCTCCAATCTGGGAGCTGCCCGGATCCGGATCCGTTCGCTTCTTTCCGCCGTAAAGGCAAGGCAGAAGCATCATGTTAAGCCGGCACCGGTATCCACGGCACTGAACCGCGTTCAGTTTACCAAGGACATGCAGAAGGAATATACGGTACTCTGCCCGCAGATGTCACCGATCCATTTCTCCATGCTCCAGGCCGCTCTCCGACACCTGCACATCAACTTCATCGTGCTGCCGGACGCTGACCGGGATACCATAAATACGGGACTGAAATTCGTAAATAACGATGCCTGCTATCCCTCCATCATCGTTGTGGGGCAGATGATGCAGGCCATTACCTCAGGAAAATACGACACTGAAAATCTGGCAGTGGCCATCACTCAGACCGGCGGCGGCTGCCGTGCCACCAATTATGTAGGATTCATCCGCCGTGCGCTGGCGAAGGCCGGTTACGGGCATATTCCCGTCATTGCCATCAGCGCCCAGGGCATTGAGACAAACCCCGGCGTAAAGTACAACCTGAAGGCCGTAAAGTGTGCCCTGCACGCCCTGATGTACGGCGATATCTTCATGCGCTGCGTCTACCATACGCGCCCCTACGAGAAGAAACCGGGCTCGGTGAACAAGCTGCACCGGAAATGGGAAAAAATCTGTATCCGGGATATCGAGCGCGGCTCCAGAAACTTTAAGAAGATCTGCCGGGACATCGTCCGGGATTTCGACCGGATCCCGATCTATGAGAACGTGAAGAAACCGAGAGTCGGTATCGTCGGAGAGATCCTGGTCAAGTTCCTGCCCTCCGCCAACAACCATCTGGTGGAGCTTCTGGAACAGGAAGGTGCCGAGGCTGTAATGCCGGATCTTACGGACTTCATGCTGTACAGCTTCTTCAATGCGGAGTACCGGCATGAATTCCTTGGAAAGCCTCTCAGATCTCAGATCATCAGCAACGCTGCCATCAGGTATATGGAGTATATGCGCCGGCCCATGGCGAAAGCACTGGCGAACTCAAAAAGGTTCTCAGCCCCTGTGGATATTCACAAGATCGCGGACTACGCGCGTCCCATCGTATCCATCGGAAATGAGACCGGTGAGGGCTGGTTCCTGACCGGTGAGATGGTGGAGCTGATCCACTCCGGGACACCGAATATCGTCTGTGCGCAGCCATTTGCCTGCCTCCCGAATCATATCATCGGTAAGGGCGTGATCAAGAAGCTCCGGGCGGTATATCCGGATTCCAACATCGTGCCCATCGACTTTGACCCGGGTGCATCCGAGGTAAATCAGATCAACCGCATCAAGCTGATGCTCGCTGCCGCCAAAAAGAATCTGGACCAGCAGAACCCGGCAAAGAATGCCCGATGAAAAGATCGTAACTCATCATATAACAACAAACAGACCGGATACCTGCATAACCGCGAGTTTCCGGTCTGAAATATTTGTACTATATACCAATCACATGTCCCGGTCCATGCGGAATCCGAGGATCGACAGCAGAGCCAATCCTGCGGTCTCCGTTCGAAGGATCCGGTGTCCAAGGCTTATGGTCAGGGCTCCGGCTTCCTCCAGCATCTCAACCTCCGATGCTTCAAAACCGCCTTCCGGTCCGATAAAGATTCCGAGACTTTGAACATCCCCCTTCTCCGCATCCCTGCCGAGATCTTCGATACAGGATCTGGCATGATTCATTCCCTTTGCGTTTTCATAGGGAAGCAGAATCCGGTCAAGCCCCCGTGCCTCTTCCACTGCGTCTTTCATTCCGAGAAATGCCCCCACTTCCGGGATCACACCTCTACCGGACTGCTTCGCCGCAGCCTCCGCGATGGCCTGATACCTATCCCTTCTTTTTGCAGCCTTTGCTGCGTCCATTTTTACAATACTTCTGCTCATCCATACCGGAACGATCCGCTCCGCTCCCAGTTCCACTGCCTTCTGGATGATCAGGTCCAGCTTGTCGCCCTTCGGAAAGCCCTGATAGAGTGTGATCCGGACCGGCAGCTCGGCGGCATTTCCGGAAATATCCTCGATCACAGCCAAAACCTCTTCTGCTGAGATTTTAGTGATCCGACAGGTATAATCCCTTCCGTCTCCGGCCCCAACCTCGATCAGGTTTCCGGGACAAAGACGCAGAACCTGCGCCGCATGACGGGCCTCCGATCCATCAAGCCGGATCTCTCCGGATGCGGAATTGATCTCTTCCGTGAAAAAACGATGCATGCCATCTTCCTCTTTCTCTCACATGATCTGTGCCACCACAGATACCCACTCTCCCATCTTTTCCGTATCCAATACGGTAAATCCGTTCTTCCGAAGCGCTGTCCTTACATCCTCAGCCCGTTCCACAGTGATACCGGAGGTGATGAATATCCCATTCTTCACCAGGTACTGTGGGATCACCGCCGAAAGCGGAACGATCACATCCGCAAGGATATTTGCCACAACGATATCATAGGTTCTGACAGGAACCGTATCCGCTTCTCCGAGAGCCAGATCCACCAGCTGTACCGGGTTTACGGATGCGATCCCGGAACCGATGCTCGCTTTCCTGTAGGCAGCTTCAGCCTCGTCGTCCATGACAACAGAGTTCTGTTTCCCGTACTCTTCCCGTTCCTTATCACTCGTGGCTCCGATCACATTTCCGGCAAGAAGGTTTCCGCAGGAAAATGCGATACGATCCTCCATGAGTCCATTCGCTTCTGCATTCTCCCTGCTGGACAAAACCGCCTGCGGGTCAATATCCAGGCCATGTACATAACCGGCTCCCAAAAGAACCGCCAGAATGGCCAGGATCCCGCTTCCGCATCCCACATCAAATACGGATTGTCCTTCCTGAAGATACTTTCGCAGCTGCCCGATGCAGAGCTTCGTCGTCTCATGTGTGCCCGTTCCAAAGGCCATTACCGAAGAGATCCGAACCACCTTATCCTCCGGACGGATGTCCTCATATTCCGTCCAGGCAGGGCAGATCACGATATCCTCTCCCAGGCGGAAGGGCTGATAATACTGCTTCCAGTTCTCCTGCCAGGTTGCGTCATCCGAAGTCTCCGTCACGGTGATCCGTCCGCTTCCGATGCTTACATACTCTGACATCCGTTCCAGCTCTTCCCGGATCTTCATTTTCAATTCGCCGATCTTATCCTCACCGAACTCCGCATCCAGATAGACCGAAACCGATGCTCCCTCCGGCTCCCCTTCGGGAATCAGGGGAACATCCACATACATCTGTTTCATTTCCTCTTCCGTAAGCGGGACCTGATCCACGATCTCCGCTCCGGGAAATCCCTGTTCCTCCAGGAACTCCGCCAGGAGATCTTCTGCCTCAACAGAAGTTTCTATTGTCAGTTTTTTCCAGATCATATTTCTCTCCTTTAAAGCTCAGTCCAAAATCCCCGGGTACACGCATGACGCAATATAACTTACTCATGCCTTTCCCAAAAGGCCGTCGAAACATTCAAGCTATTCTACCATGATTCAGGGTACAAAACAATAAAACAAAGACCGCACAGCCTATGGACCGTGCGATCATTTGCTCATTTCCTGCCATACAGGACTTATCTTCTTCTCTTTTTGTGAGTTCCGAAGGAGAATCCACCGGATGAATCCGTTGCAGCACGGGCATTCACATTCGTGGTCTGCTCATACTGATTCAGGATATTCTTCTGTTCTTCCGTCAGATTATCCGGAACCTGAACCACAAGGGTTACATAGTGATCCCCACGGACATTCTTGTTCCGAAGAGTCGGAATACCTTTCCCGCGAAGCTTTACCTTCGTATTGGTCTGGGTACCCGGCTGAATATCATACTCCATCGGTCCGTCGATGGTCTGCAGAGTCACTCTGCCGCCGAGAGCTGCCTGTGTAAATGTAATGGGTTCGGAGGAATACAGGTCATACTCCTGACGGGAGAATACCGGATGCTTATCCACCAGTACTGTCACCAAAAGGTCACCACGTCCGCCGCCGTTGATACCCGGCTCACCCATCTCACGAAGACGGATGCTCTGACCGTTATCGATACCGGCAGGCACCTTCACCTGAATCGTCTTTTTACTCTTAACATAGCCGGAACCTGCACAATTCGAGCATTTGTAGCGGATGATCTTACCGCTGCCCTGGCAGTCCGGACAGGTCTGTACGGTACGTGCCATTCCGAAAAGGGACTGTTGGGTGAATACCACCTGTCCTTTTCCTGCACATTTGCTGCAGACCTCTGCCGGATGACCCGGCTGAGCTCCGGTTGCATGGCAGACCGGACATTCATCCTTCAGCGGCATCTCGATATCGGTCTGAGTTCCAAATGCAGCCTCCTCAAAAGATACACGGACCGTAGTACGAATATCTGCGCCCCTCATGGGGCCGTTCTGCTGTCTGGCACGGGAGCCGCCGCCGAACATATCACCAAAGATATCGCCGAAGATATCACTCATATCGGTAAAATCAAATCCAAATCCACCGTCACCGCCGGCATTCGGATCAAAAGCTGCCCAGCCAAACTGGTCATACTTACGTTTCTTCTCCGGATCGGACAGGATCGCATACGCTTCCGAAGCTTCTTTGAATTTTGCCTCTGCCTCTTTGTTCCCCGGATTTGCGTCCGGATGGTACTTCTTGGCAAGTACACGATATGCTTTTTTCAGGTCATTCTCGCTCGCATTTTTCGGAACGCCAAGGACCTCGTAACAATCTCTTTTTTCTTCTGTCATTTTTTCACCTCATTACGGATCTGTCGACCATGCACCCCGGGCTCCCGGCCCGGGGCATGATCAACGTTCCCTTCGGGTACGATTTGTCAGGCTGCCGGAATTAAATCTCCTTGAAATCGCCGTCTACAACGTCCCCACCGTAGTTCGGAGTACCTGCTCCGGTTCCCGCATTTGCTCCGGGGCCATTCTGCTCGTACAGCTTTGCAAACAGATTCTGAGCAGATGTCATCAAAGTCTCACGTCCGGAACGAAGCTTCTCTACATCGTAATCAGACAGGTTGTCGATATCGGTACTTTCAATGATCTGCTTCAGGGAAGCAAGATCAGCCTCAACCTTCTTCTTATCTGCCTCAGGCAGCTTGTCGCCTACCTCGGACAGAGCCTTCTCGGTCTGGAATACCATAGCGTCAGCGTCATTACGAACCTCGACACCTTCCTTACGCTTCTTATCAGCTGCCTCGTATGCAGCTGCTTCCTTAACTGCTCTCTCGATATCATCATCAGAGAGACTGGTGCCGGAAGTAATGGTGATGTGCTGCTCACGGCCTGTACCCTTATCCTGAGCGGATACATTTACGATACCGTTTGCATCGATATCAAATGTAACCTCGATCTGCGGAACGCCACGGCGAGCCGGAGCGATACCATCCAGGCGGAAACGTCCCAGAGACTTGTTATCCTTTGCGAATTCACGCTCACCCTGTACGATGTTGATATCAACAGCATCCTGATTATCCTGTGCTGTGGAGAAGATCTGACTCTTCTTTGTGGGGATGGTTGTGTTACGCTCGATCAGGTGAGTTGCGATACCACCCATGGTCTCGATGGACAGAGTCAGCGGAGTTACATCCAGAAGGAGGATATCGCCTGCGCCCTCATCACCGGCCAGCTTACCACCCTGGATGCAGGCACCGATAGCCACGCACTCATCCGGGTTGATGCCCTTGAAGGGCTCCTTACCTGTGATTGCCTTAACTGCTTCCTGTACTGCGATAACACGCGTGGAACCACCGACCAGAAGAACCTTATCCAGTTCTGCTGCGGTAAGACCTGCATCATCCAGTGCGGTCTGAACCGGTCCTCTGGTCTTCTCAACCAGATCAGCGGTCAGCTCGTCGAATTTTGCTCTGGACAGATCCATGTCAAAGTGCTTCGGTCCATCGCTGGTAGCGGTGATGAACGGAAGGTTGATATTTGTCATGGTCTGGGAAGACAGCTCCTTCTTTGCCTTCTCTGCTGCTTCCTTCAGACGCTGCATAGCCATCTTATCCGTGGAAAGGTCTACGCCTTCCTTCTTCTGGAACTCTTCCAGCATATACTTGGTCACTGCGTTATCGAAGTCATCACCACCCAGGAGATTGTTACCTGCGGTAGCAAGTACTTCAATGACACCATCACCGATCTCAATGATGGAAACATCGAATGTACCACCACCAAGGCCGTAAACCATGATCTTCTGTTCCT
>CAMPAX010000128.1 GCA_946633495.1 uncultured Lachnospiraceae bacterium
GAGATCTGATAGTTCTGCGGGTTATCCGGATAGAAATAATTCTTCCGGTCGAATTTACTGTTTCTTGTGATATCGCAATGGGTCGCAAGTCCTACCGCAATCGCCTTCTCTACCACACCCTTATTCAGTACCGGAAGGCTTCCCGGCATACCGGAGCAGACCGGACACACATGGGTATTCGGCGCACCGCCAAAGGCCGTGGAACAGCCGCAGAAGATTTTCGTCTTTGTATTCAGTTCGACATGGACCTCCAGTCCGATGACGACTTCATATTCCTTGCTCATTTATGTTCTCCTTTGTCATTCTGACGAACGAAACGGGAAATCTCTCCGCCTCAGGATCCTTCGCCCTGCGGCCGGGAGTGACATCCCATATCATTCCGGCGAGGGAAATCCGGAAGAATCCCAGCTCTGCGGTCAGCGATTCTTCTCGTATGTATATGCCGCACGTATGATCTTCTTCTCCGCAAATGTCTGTCCCAGAAGCTGCAGTCCCACCGGAAGCCCCTTTGAATCCTCTCCGCAGGGAAGGCAGATGCCCGGCAGTCCCGCCAGATTCACGGATACGGTATAGATATCACCAAGGTACATTTTGATGGGATCCGAAAGGGACTCGCCCATGGGCAGCGCCGTGGTCGGCGCCACCGGTCCCAGGATCACATCGTATTTTTCAAATGCTTTGTCAAAGGCCTGCTTGATCAGCGCCTTTACGCGAAGTGCCCTTACATAGTATGCGTCATAATAACCGGAAGACAGAACGAAGCTTCCCAGCATGATACGGCGCTTCACCTCTGCACCGAAGCCCTCGGAACGGGTCTTCTTGTACATATTGTGGAGATCCGTATAGCTTTCCGTACGGTAGCCGTACTTCACACCGTCAAAGCGCTCCAGATTGGAGGAAGCCTCTGCGCAGGCGATGATATAGTAAGCCGGGATGGCATATTCCACCATACCCAGGTCGAATTCCTCCACCTCTGCACCCAGTTCGCGGAATTTGTCTGCTGCCGCCAGGACCTTCTCCTTCACCTCCGGATCGATCCCCTCCAGGAAATAATCCTTCGGAACACCGATCTTCATGCCCTTTACATCATTTACGAGGGCAGAGGTAAAGTCTGTCGCAGCCTCCTCACTTCCTTCCGCCAGACGAGCGGATGTGGAATCCTTTTCATCCGTAGTGGAAATGATCTCCAGGATCGCAGCACAGTCCGTCACATCCTTTGCGAGAGGTCCGATCTGATCCAGAGAGGAACCGTATGCGATAAGACCGTAGCGGGATACCCGGCCATAGGTGGGCTTGATCCCGGTCACTCCGCAGAAACCTGCCGGCTGGCGGATGGATCCGCCGGTATCACTTCCCAAAGCCGCGGCACATTCCTCCGCCGCAACTGCAGCTGCGGAGCCGCCGGAGGAGCCACCGGGAACCCGGCTTGGATCCCTCGGATTCTTTGTAGGTCCAAAGTAAGAAGTCTCCGTGGTACTGCCCATGGCGAACTCGTCCATATTTGTCTTACCCAGGATCACTGCACCCGCGTCCTTTAACGCCTGAACCGCTGTTGCTGTGTAAGTGGGTACATAATTCCCCAGGATCCTGGATGCACAGGTAGTCAACTGACCTTCCGTGCACATGTTGTCCTTGATTGCAACCGGAACCCCGGCCAGTGGACCGGTCAGCGTACCTGCCTTGATCTTCTCGTCACATTCGGCAGCCTGCTTCAGTGCGCCCTCAGTATCGATGGTAATATATGCGTGGATCTCCCTGTCACGCTGACCGATCTGATCCAGGTAGATCTTCGTCGCTTCCACGCTGCTGGTCTTCCCCTCAGCGATAGCCTTTCCCAGCTCCACAGCGGTCATGCGGAGAATCTCGTCTCTATCCATGTTCTATACTCCTTGTATTATCGGATCCTCCCTTAAATCAGAAGAATCCTTCCGTGATCAATTCCGCTCCGATCCTGCCATTAGAAAGTATTCGGCACGATAAACGCCTCTTCCGTCTTTTCAGGTGCATTGGCCAGGATCTTCTCACGGTCATCCCCGTTCGTCACCACATCCTCACGCATCACATTGGATACGGGAAATGTATGGCTCATGGGTTCCACCCCGGATACATCCAGTTCATTCAGCTTGCCGACATAGTCCAGCATTTCCGACATATCCTGCTTTGCTCTCTCCTTTTCTTCGGGAGAAAGCTCCAGCTTTGCCAGGATGCCCACATATTCGATGGTTTCGTCTGTGATCTGCATACTTGGTCTCCTTATTATTTATGCCATCTCGATCCGGCTTTTTTCCGGTTCGAATCGTGATCCAAAGTTATTCACGCTTACGCGATCCGAAAGACTTATGCCCTGGAAGGATCAGTCTCTCACCTTGATATGCGTCTCACGAAGCTGCATCTCCGTAACCTCTCCCGGTGCGCCGCACATCAGATCCTGTCCGGTTCCGCTCATGGGGAATGCGATAACCTCGCGGATATTCTCCTCATTCCTGAGCAGCATGATCATACGGTCCACACCCGGCGCCATGCCTGCATGCGGAGGTGCACCGAACTGGAACGCACTGTAAAGCGCTCCGAATTTCTGCTGAAGCACTTCTTTGGAATAGCCTGCGATCTCGAAGGCCTTCTCCATGATCTCCATATCATGGTTTCTGACAGCTCCGGAGGAAAGCTCCACGCCGTTGCAGACGATATCGTACTGGTATGCCAGAATATCCAGCGGATCCTTCTCATTCAGCGCCTTCAGGCCGCCCTGGGGCATGGAGAAGGGATTATGGGTAAATGCAGGCCCTTTGATCTCCTCATCGTATTCATACATCGGGAAATCATTGATGTAGCAGAAGCGATATGCATTCTTTTCGATCATATCCAGACGGGCGCCCAGCTCATTCCGGATCTGTCCCGCGAAAAGATTCGCCTTCTGCTCCTTATCGGCGATGAAGAAAATGGTATCTCCCACATTCAGCTTCGCCAGATTCCGAAGCTCTTCTTTCAGCTCATCTGGGATAAATTTATCGATGGGGCCCTTATAGCTTCCGTCTTCCAGGACTTCCAGATATCCCAGGCCGCCCATGCCGATCTCCTGTGCAAACTTCAGCATTTTCTCATGCTGACCTTTGGAAAGCTTCTTCGGAACGTTAATGGCACGAACCGTCTTGCCGTGGAAGGGCTTGAACGTGCAGTTCTGGAAAAAGTCGGAAAGGTCGATGATCCGAAGCGGATTCCGAAGATCCGGCTTGTCGGTACCGAATTCCAGCATCGCCTGTTTATAACTGATGATGGGGTACGGAGCCTCGGTCACGGTATATCCTTCCGGTGCAAACTCCTTAAAGGCTGCGGAGAGAACCTCCTCACCCACCTTGAATACATCCTCCTGTGTTGCGAAGCTCATCTCGAAGTCGAGCTGATAGAACTCTCCCGGAGAACGGTCCGCGCGGGCATCCTCATCACGGAAGCACGGAGCGATCTGGAAATATTTATCAAAGCCGGACACCATCAGCAGCTGCTTATACTGCTGGGGTGCCTGAGGAAGCGCATAGAACTTTCCTTTGTAGCGGCGGGACGGAACGATATAGTCCCGGGCGCCCTCCGGGGAGGACGCGCAAAGGATCGGCGTCTGGATCTCTACAAAGCCCATTTCCTCCATCTTCTTACGAAGGAAGCTGATCACTTTGGAACGAAACAGGATATTGTCCTTTACCTTCTGATTCCGAAGGTCCAGATAACGGTACTTCAGACGAACCTCTTCCCTTACTTCCCTGGAGGTCATGATCTCAAAGGGAAGCTGCGTGTATACCTTGCCCAGGATATCTATGGAATGTGCCTCCAGCTCGATGGTTCCGGTAGGGATCTTCGGGTTATAGGTTTCCTCATCCCGATGTTCCACGAGTCCTTCCACGGAAATGGCCTGCTCCCGGGTAATTCCCTCCAGCAGGGAGGTATCCCGAAGGACCACCTGCATAACACCGTACATATCCCGAAGGTCGATAAAGGATACGCCGCCGTGATCGCGGATATTCTCGACCCAGCCCGCCAGACGGACATTCTTTCCTACATCTGCTTCCGACATTTTTTCAATGGTCTTGTCTCTGTACATTTCTGTTCCTTCTTTCTGTTTTTGATCTGTTTTGATCTGTTTTGGGATTTGTCCCGGGATCGGTTTTGGGAATTCATCGTCGGATCTTTGCATGGACCGATCCCGGATCAGACATACGTATCATAGATCCTCCCTGAAATGTGACACAGGATCTCCCGGGTAGAAAAAAGTCCCGAGGCTGTATCATAATCAACTACCAGCCTCGGGACGATCATTACAATTCTGTAAAACCGTGGTACCACCCGAATTCAGACGCCCTGCGCCCGCTCTCTTTCCGGCGTAACGTGCCGCTTACGGACTGCCCTACTCCCCCGATCGAACCAGCTTCCCGGTCCCATATCCGATATACGGATACATGATCCTGACCGTACTATTCTGGATCAAACACTTCAGACAGTCAGCTCCAGAGTGTTCCGCATATCCCAAGGTTTCTTACCGCAGCTCTCAGTCCCCGGCCGCCGGCTCCCTGTCAGTCCTTCAGGACGCAGTCTCCATCTTCGCTTTTTCACATTTGGATGTATTATATCCCATCTTTCGGGAATTCACAAGCATTTTTTCTGATCCGCATCACGGATTCGTGCATACACCGTTCTTTGAAAACTCATACACTTTTCCGTTAATCTTCTTTGAACCGGTTACCATGGTGCCATCCGGATTGAAATAATACCAGGAACCGCCGTCCAAAAACCATCCGGTCTTTTGCCCGTCACTCGTCAGATAATACCATTTGCCGCCGATACACCGCCATCCATCCAGCATCTTCCCGTCATCCTGGAGATAATAACGCGCACCGAATAATTCCTTCCAGCCACCGGTCTGCATTACGCCATCATCATCGAAATAATACCAGGCGCCGTCTATCTTCACGATACCCACATCTTTCTGACCGCTGCTGTTGATGTGCCGGGTTTTTCCTTCGATGGTCATCCAGGAGTTCGCCGGATAGGTTCCGTTCTTCTTCGGAGAATTCCCTTTGATATGCATACAATGTGCTTCTGTCAGCCTACCATGGCAGGCATAGCACGCCGGCCAGCGGTTTACGCCGCCGTTGTTCCGGTTGTTATGGCAGTAGATCTTCGCATATCCTTCTTCGGTCCAGCCCACAAAGAACAGGGAGTGAACAAAAGGCTTTCCGTCTTTTTCATTCGGACAGTACAGAAGGATCGGATCACCCGCAGCGATCTCACAGCCTTCAGGTACATTTTCCAGCTTGATATATCCGTTGTCCAGAGGGATGACGATCTCCTGGATCTGCGGATTCTGAGCCAGCATATTATGGAGTGCTGTGGCATGATCATTATACTCTTTCATACCACCCTTGCCGATACAGTTGGAAAGGAATTCCGCACACTGCCATCCGAATTCACATTTGTCTCTGGCAAGTCCGAGGTCGATATCATGCTGGGTGTGAACCCTGGCAAATTCCAGTCCCGGAGCCGGGTCATAGTCCACCCAGCCGGGTTGAAGAACCTCCGGTTGGATCCAGACACCATTTGCATTAAAGGTGTGGGGAGCTCCGTCGATGGTCTGCTCGCCCGTGACCATGTGTCCGTCTTCGGCAAAATAATACTTCTTTCCATCCAGTACCCGCCATCCGGTCTGCAAAGCTCCCTTCGAATCGGTATGGTACTTTCTACCGGCAGCAGTGATCCAGTCCAACTGCATGATCCCCAGGCTGTCAAAATAATACTTCTTACCGTCGATTTCCAGAAATCCGGTCTTCATGCTTCCATCCGAGGCAAAATAATACCAGTTCTCGTCAATCTTTCTCCAGCCGGTAAGCATCCTGCCCTTTTCGCTGAAGTAATAAACCTTACTTCCGACCTTTACCAGCCCGGTCTGCATCGCACCCGAAGCATCCAGGAAATAGTCTTTGCTTCCATCCGAAACCCAGCCGGTCCGCATGGCTCCGCTGTCAGCAAAGAAATACCATTTTTCATTTACTTTTCTCCAGCCGGTTCGCATCCGACCGGACTCATCGAACAGATACCACTTGCTTCCAACCTTCTCCCAGCCGGTCCGCATCACACCTCTTGCGTCAAAGAAATACGTATTTTTTCCGTTATTGTACCAGCCGGTCTTCATGGCCCCGTTGGAATCAAAAAGATACCATTTGTTCCGGATCTGTGCCCAACCGGTGGTCAGGTTTCCGGATGAATCATAGTAGGACCATACCGGTCCGCTCTTCTGCCAACCGGCTTTTACTTCTTCTGCATTTGCCATAGCCGGCATGCAGAGAGTCATGATCCCTGCGGCAAGGAGCGCCGCTGCCACACCTTTTTTTCTCATAACCTTCCCCATTCCCCGTTTATGCTGAATTGTAAATTCACACGGTCCTGCTGCGGGCCGTTTCATTTCATGCTCCCGAAGCCGATGCGCCCCGATGACAATCCTCATCCATATCATGGAGCTTTCCGTTCACTTTTCGGCGGCCGGATCACCACCGCCTGCTTCCCAATCTGTTCATACCGTTTTATAAATGTGGAGAGACTGTAGGTTCTTTCTCCTTCCATGGGATCCGCAACATAGACCAGATCTTTTTTACGGTCATATCCGGTCAGAACCATACAATGCAGATTTCGGTTTTTCTCATAGTAGCTGCCGTTGATGACCCAGCCATCTCCGTAGATCGGGCTTCC
>CAMPAX010000129.1 GCA_946633495.1 uncultured Lachnospiraceae bacterium
TATCGCAGGCATCCGTCTTATCATCCCCATCCCGTCCGAATGCAAACGCCTCAAATTCATCCACCGGAACCGGTGCAGGCTGCGAGCCCGATGATCATCCCTATGAAAATCAGCGCGAATCCAAATCTCATACGCTCTCCCGCCTCATAGATCAGGGATCATGTCAGAAGAAATCTCTCTACCACCTGAGCGATCCCATCCTCCTCATTACTTGCAGTGATATAATCCGCAACTTCTTTTACTTCCGGTTTTGCATTCCCCATAGCCACTCCGACGCCGGCATATTTCACCATGGAAATATCATTAAAGGCATCCCCGCAGCAGATGGTGTTGCTCTGAGACACACCGATGGGGCCGATCACCCGTTCCAGAGTTTTGGCCTTATCAATCCCTCTTGCAGTGATCTCGATAAAGAAAGCCTCGGAACGCATAACATTTGCACTGCCTCCCAGAAGGACCTGCAGTTCCTTCATATAGCCTTCCGACTTTTCCGGGTCCGCCGTCAGCAGGACCTTGTATACATCATAATCCACGTAATTCAGAAAATCCGGGCGTTCCCCTACGGTGAGCCCGTTGATCTTCGCTTCCAGGCGAATCCAGTCATCCAGCCGTCTGCCGGACAACACCTGCGGCGTTTTGGAAAGATCATTTTCGTAGGTAATGATCCCAAGATCACGCTGCTCCGCAAACTGATAGATCATCGGGAGAAATGACCGGGAAAGTCTTTTTTCGTAGATATCCGCCCCATCACTGCATTCCTGCACCCGGGCGCCGTTGTACGTCAGGGTATAGCCGTCATACTCCCTCATGCGCAGCTCTTCCACATACCTCTGCACTCCGGGGGTCGGCCGACCGGAAGCGATCATGATGCTGTGTCCTGCCTCCATAGCCAGAAAAAGCGCTTCTTTTGTCTTCGGAGTTATATTCTTCTCGTTGTTGACCAAAGTTCCGTCGATGTCCAGGACCAGCAGTTTCTTCTCCATGATATTCTCCGTTTATCTGCAGTGATTTTGTGTGATATGCGTCCATACTCAGGGAATCCTGCCGGATCTAAGGAGCCCTCCTGCGAGAATACCGTGTAAGGAGGATCCGCCCTCCTGCGACATACGGTGTAAGGAGGATCCGCCCTCTTCCGAAAAATCAAAACGACATAAACCCACAATGATATAGTACCACAACACGCCCTATAATTCAACGTTTCCCGGCAGATACAGGCAGCCGGAAGGGCTGTTTTTCCGTTCATCCGGCTTTACAATCCGGCCGGCATTCTCCTGTCTCTTACTTCCCCGCGTCATGACCCAGAACAAAGGCAATGTCTTCAAGCCTTGTACTCATAACGGTTCCGTCATCATCCGAGATCACTTCTTCTATGATGGCTTTCTTGATCTCCTGAAGCTCGATCACTCTCTGTTCGACGCTTCCCTCCGCAATAAGCCGGATCACCTCCACAGCCCGCTTCTGCCCGATCCTGTGGGCCCGGTCCGTAGCCTGATCTTCCGCAGCTACATTCCACCATGGATCCAAATGGATCACCGTATCCGCACCGGTCAGGTTAAGGCCGAAGCCTCCCGCCTTCAGCGAGATAAGGAAAATATCCGCGCTGTCACCATCGTTAAAGGAATCCACCATTTCCATCCTCTGCTTCACAGGCGTTTCTCCATGAAGGAAGAGAACACGGATTCCCTGTTCCACCAGGATCTTTTTCACATGTTCCAGTGCCTCTACGAAAGGCGAATAGATCAGGATCCTGTGGCCCTCCGCAAGATACTTCGGGACCATCTCCCGAATCAGCTCCATCTTGCCGCTCCCTCCGGTGTAGTCCTCCGCAAACATGGACGGATCGACGCACGCCTGCCGAAGCCGGGTAAGGAAACTGAGCATGTTAAATGCCCTGTGGGTCCTGTCAAATTCGCCGACAGCGGCTTTCCGGATGGCATCATAAACCTTCTTCTGCTTCTCCGTCATTTCCACGGACACGATCCTCTCGGTCTTCGGCGGAAGCTCCTCCAGGACATCCGCCTTCACCCGACGAAGGATAAAGGGCGCCGCTTTCTTCGCAATGGCAGATGGATCCGCATTCTTAAACTTGCTTACCTCTTCAAAATATCCGGGCAATATGTAATCGAAAATGCTCCAAAGATCGATCACACTGTTTTCGATGGGCGTCCCGGTAAGAGCAAACCTATGGTCCGCCTTCAGTTTCTTTACAGCCTCCGTCTTCTGTGCTTTTACATTTTTAATGAACTGCGCTTCATCCAGGATCCCGAAACAGAACTGCCCCTGATACTTATCTATATCATTTCGAAGGGAATCATAGGACGTCAGATAAACCGCCTTCTTATTGTAGTCGATGGATTCGATCACCTCTGTCCGGTGCGCATCCGTTCCGTAGATCTCCCTTACTTCGGTCTCTCCGTCAAAATTCGCAAATTCCTTCCGCCAGTTTAAGATCAGGCTCTTGGGGCAGACCACCAGACTTGGACGTTCTGTTCTGTCCGCCTTGATCAGGGCGATCATCTGAATTGTTTTACCAAGTCCCATATCATCCGCCAGGATACCGCCCATGTGGTACTTGCAGAGAATGGACATCCAGCGGTAGCCCTCTTCCTGATACTCTCTCATGGTTTGCAGCAGCTGCGGAACCGGGATCTCCGCCTCTTTGAAGTTCCGGATCTCCTCGATCATATCTTTCAGATACTGATCTACCTTGCAGCTTCTCTCGTGGGAGAAGGCTTTGATGGCAGTTACCATGGATACATGCTTCTCCCGGTGAAGCGCATTCTCATCTAACTGAAAGTCCCGTACGGTTTCACCGAAATCCTTTGCCGTCTCGCTGTCAAGGTCAACGATCCGGTCACCGGTCAGAAGAACATATTTTTTCTTCTTCTTCAGAGCCTCTAAGATCCGGGACAATTCCTCATCCCTGAACTCACTTTTCTCAAGGAATACACTCAGGATATCATTCTTGTAGCTGACACGGATCACCGGTCTTCCGATGGACAGGATCTTTTTGTTCTTCAGCGTTTCGGAGAGATGGACTCTGGTAAGACGCTTCAGCGCCGAGAGATCCATTTTGAAAAAGGACAGGACCCGGCTCTCGTCTTCCAGCCTGCCATCGGAGAATCCAAGCTCCGTGAGATATCCCTGAAGCAGTTCAAGCTTGATCAGGTCACGTTTCTCCGTAAGCGACTCCGGGAGAACCTTCTCTTCATCACGCAGGATATCGGTTCGGACCGTGATCACGCCTTTCTCAAAATCGAAGAAGCTGTCTAACCGAAGCTCACTCAGGCGAAAATCCGATTTCAGTTTCGGATCCACATCAAAAAGATCAAAAAACCGTGCATAGACATTCTTTTTAAAGTCCTCGAGAATCGGGCGTATGTCGATGCCCGTATTCTGAGTCACCAATTCCAACAATCCCGCTTCCTCAGAGGTGGCAGCTACCCGGTCAAGGACACAGCCACCCCCTTCCTTGCTCAGGACATACCCCTGTCCCGCCAGAACAAAATATTCCTGATCGGGCGTCAGTCCGGCAGACATCGTACCATTCTCATCCACATGGATCCGAAGTTCCCGTTTCCGCAGCCGCAATACACAGGGACTGTCATTGTAAATGATTTCTCTCCCCTCAAGGCTTTTCAGCAGAGTAGCCAGCAGACTGTTGTTGATGGTGATATACTTCGGGTTCTTCGGTTCTCCCGGGCTTCCCACAGAATATCTGGCCCCCATCAGAAGGCGGATCACTACCGCGTCCTCCTTCTCAAGGTTCTCCGGATCATGGGTAAAGATCAGCCCCTTGCCGTATTTTTTCGTCTCTTCGGCTTTGAACGCTCTGATAAACTCAGCCGCATCCTTCACCATATACATTTTTCCGCTGCCAACCTTAAATGCCAGGGTATTTCTTCCGTTTTTCCGATTCAGAAGATACGTGATCGTTGCCTTCCGGTTCTCATCGAGAAGCACCCTTTCCTGATGCAGCATGCTGCAAAAATCACGATATTCCCTCATAAAAGAAGTGTGTGTTTTTTCAAACTGCGTCAGTGCCACTTCCTGTTCTTTCTGCAGAACCTCCTCCTGAAACGCTTTTTCCCTCCCTGCGGTGCAAACCTGTATGATCCGTTCCGAAGGGACACGCAGCCCGTTTAAATACCCCCGGATCATCACATGTTCTCCCTCCACCACCTGAAATACAACCACCGGTTCTATTTCATCCGTACTGATAGAATAGGTCGTCCTGACAGAATCATTTATGGTCTCCACCTTGTATCCACATCGGAAATAAAGAGTCAGTTCTTCCTCCGGATCTTCCTCCCGTAACATCTCCGGGGCTGTTTCCCCCCGAATCTCCTTCTCATCCGCCGCATCTCTTTGCAAAAGAACCCGCTTCAGGCGGTTCGCCGGCAGATTAAGCCTTACCAGAAGGAAAAGGATCAGCACACGATTCTTCGGAAGTGCCGCTGCCTGCCGCAGGATCTCATCCTTCACGGCCTCGTCACTCTGGTTCCTCACGCGCCACGCTGCGCGGACAAGAAATCTTCCGCGAAGGGAACTGTCCTCGTCTGCCAGAACCTTTTCCATGATATGCCTTAGAGATCCTTCATTGATCGGGAGGCTGTGGATCAGCTTCTTCTGCATATCGATCCCAAGAGCCAGGATCTCCTCTTCGTCCATGGAAATATTCCTGAGGCTGCTGTAGATCTCTACCCGTTCCTCCACCGAAAGACCGGTAAGCAGTTGGTTAAGTAATGCTGCTGAGTCCGTCCGTTCATGGATCAGATCGATCTTCTTCGCAATCTCCCGAAGAAGGGAAAACCTGTCGTGGTTCTCTGTCCCGGAATCCGCATCCGGAACTTCTTCCTCCTGCATCTTACTTCCGAAATGCTCCGCGATCTTCCACAAATAGGAGATGTCACTGCCGGGATCCAGCGAAGGCTTTTCCATCGCATAATACTCTAACAGGCCGGAATAATCCTCCCGATATTTCAGCAGAAACTCCTTTGCATCATTTTCTCCGGGATCCTTCCCTTTACTCATGTCCTTGATCAGGCTGCGGTACTCTTTCAGTGTTCTTTTAAATGCGGCCCGATTGGAACGTGTCTGCTGATTCTCGTAAAGCTCCGTATCCAGAAAACTCTCTGTCTCCACAACCGCCTCAAAATAATCCGGATCCTCAAATAAAGCAAACATAAGATACCTGTATGAATCCATTATGTGCGAATCGTAATATACACCAGTCGGGGCTATGGAAAAAAGACATCGCGTAAAGACATGATAATAATCCCGGCTTTTCGGAATATTTATTCGTTCGATCAGGGTTTTGATACCGGTGACCGTTTTCTCATCCGGAATGCGTCCCCTGCCAAGTTCTTCCAGGTGATCATCCAGCCACGGCTCCACAAACGCCCCCTTGAAAACCGGCTTCTCGGTTATAAGATAGGCGTTCATCAGATCCTCTTCCATACGCTTGCAGATCACTCCTGCCACATTCGCATGAATGCAGTACTTCCCCCCGCAGTTACATGTGTACGTCGGTCCATAGTAGCCGACTTCCCACCGAAAGCTTACCGTTATCATTTTATTTTTGTCTGCCTTATCCGTGATCCGGACATCGATGGTCCCGTTTTTCTGAGGAATCAGTTCCCCCTCTGCTTCTTTTTTCAGCCGTCCCAATTCCCTCTTCATGGTTACACTCATGTATCTCTGCCTACGATCCGCGTAACTTATGATCTCTTCGAGCATATCATTATATTCATTGACTTTTTTATATTCCTCGACAGTCTCATCTCCATAAAAGACATGATATACCCACTGCCCGGGGAAACGAAACAAAATCCCCAGGCCTTTCTTTCGGTCAATTGTAAATAATCCCATCAAAATCTTATCTCTCTACCCTTTTTGCTCCGATTAACCATCTGTTTCTTTATACGCATCCCATTCCTGCGCTTCCTTTCATTCCTTTTCAATCCGATCCGCTTCCGTTATTTTTCTGATGACGCGACATGGATTTCCGGCCGCTAAACTATCCGGAGGAATATCTCTTGTCACCACACTCCCGGCGCCTATGACCGAACCATCACCTATGGTCACGCCACCGCAAATAGTAACATTTCCCGCTATCCAAATGTTATTGCCTATTGTTATGGGTTTTCCATACTCCTGATCCGTCAGAACTCCGTCTTCCCGATAGTACGTATTTCTCTCCTGCCATCTTAACGGATGCATCGGTGTAAGGATCGACACATTCGGCCCAATGAATACATCATTCCCTATTTTCACGGGACAGGTGTCTAAAATCGTCAGATTGAAATTTGCATAGGTTCGCTCTCCTATACTGGTAAAGCATCCGTAATCAAACTGAATCGGTCCCTGCAGATATGCGCCTTTCCCCAGATCACCGATCAACTCTTCGAGGATCTTCTGTCTTTTCTCTTCATCGGTTTCAAGCAGAGCATTGTATTCTGCTGATAGTCTGTGGGCTTTTACCCGGAGCTTTAAAAGCTCAGGATCATTTGGATCATATAGCTTCCCTGAAAGCATTAATTCTTTCTGTTCCATTTTCTGTCTTCTCCTCTAATAATCAGCTGCCGCTAATTGCGATCATATGGTATTTCCAACATATCAAGCAGCCTTACAAATGTAT
>CAMPAX010000130.1 GCA_946633495.1 uncultured Lachnospiraceae bacterium
CCCCGTCCTTGGCACGCTTTACAATGATCTGATGCTTTGCGATGGTATCCAAATCAAATGCATGCATGGGCTGTCCATACTCTTCCATCACATAATTTGTAATGTCCACTATGTTGTTGATGGGGCGGATCCCCTGGGCCCGAAGACGCCTCTGGAGCCACTTGGGCGATGGAGCGATCTTCACGTTCTTTACCACCCGGGCGATATAGCGCTTGCAAAGATCCGGATCCTCGATGGATACGGATATATAATCCTCTGTCTTCTCCGGGCACTTACATTCTACTTTTACCTCCGGAGGGCAGAACGGCAGATCAAAGGTTGCCGCCGCTTCTCTTGCCATTCCGAGGATGGAGAAGCAGTCTACGCGGTTCGATGTGATCTCGTATTCTACCGTGGTATCATTTAATCCAAGAGCAGCTACTGCATCATCTCCGGGTTTTACATCCGCATCCGCCGGGAAGATATACAATCCGTCTTCCGGTGCTTCCGGATACATATCCCTGCTGCCGCCCAATTCCTCGATGGCGCACATCATACCGAAAGAATCCACGCCGCGAAGCTTCCCGCTTTTGATGCGGATCCCCTCTTCCGGCTGGTCTCCTCCATCGTGACCGCCGGCCACATTTCCACCGTTAAGAACGGTAGGAACCAGTGCCCCCACCACTACGTTCGGTGCACCCGTTACGATCTGAATCGGCTCCGGTGCCTTATCTCCCACATCCACCTTACAGATCACCAGCTTATCCGCGTCCGGATGCTTTTCCACCGAAAGCACCTTTCCTACGTAGATCTTCTCTAACTTCCGGTCATGCACATAAGCGCCTTCCACATGAGAACCGGATAATGTGATCCGATCCGTGAAGGCCTTTGCTTTCTTCATCTTCTTTGCTCTGACAGGATTTTTATCCGCATTCTTATCCGCCAGCTTCACCCCGTCTGCCAGCTCTTCCAACTTCTGATCCAGACCGGGTACATATGCTTCTATCCATGATAATGGTGTTTCCATCCCTATATCCTCCAAATCTATTCTCACAGTGCCTCTTTCCTGACAGCCGGCACTTTCTTGTTGTAACGGTGTCTATCTTGTCCGGTACTGTACTTCCGATCAGAACTGCCCCAGAAAACGGACATCATTCTCGTACAGCAGGCGCATATCGTCGATCTCGTACTTCAGCAGCGTCACTCTCTCCAGGCCGATTCCGAAAGCGAAACCGGAATACACCTCCGGGTCGATGCCGCACATTTCCAGAACATGGGGATGTACCATTCCACAGCCTAAAATCTCGATCCAGCCTGAACCCTTGCAGACAGAGCAGCCCTTGCCGCCGCACTTGAAGCAGGTCACATCCACCTCGGCCGAAGGCTCGGTGAAGGGGAAATGATGGGGGCGGAGCTTTGTCTTCGTGTTCGGACCGAAGAACTCTTTTGCGAACTGGTCCAACGTTCCCTTCAGATCCGCCATGGTAACGTCCTTACCCACCACCAGGCCTTCCACCTGATGGAAGGAGGGGCTATGGGTTGCGTCCACCGCATCCGAACGGAATACACGTCCGGGAGAAATGATCTTGATGGGGAGTTTTCCCTGCTTCATGATCCTGGCCTGTACGGAAGAGGTCTGGGTACGAAGAAGGATATCCTTGTCTGTCCCTTCGGGGCTTCTGGTGATATAGAAGGTGTCCTGTTCATCCTTGGCAGGATGATTGGCAGGAATATTCAACAATTTGAAATTGTATTCGTCATATTCCACCTCCGGGCCTTCCACCACTTCATAGCCCATGCCGATGAATACGCGTTCCAGTTCTTCAAGAGCGATCTGATTCGGATGTCTGTGACCGCGGACAACTCTTTTTCCGGGAAGTGTCACATCGATCGTCTCATGCTTCAGGCGTTCGGTGAGAAGCGCGTGCTTGATCTCCTGCTTCTTTGCTGCCAGCTTCTCCTCGAGAGCAGCCCTGACTTCATTCACCTGCTGCCCTACCTTCGGTCGCTCCTCCGGAGAAAGGTCTTTCATTCCTTTCAGGATCTGGGTCAGCTCTCCCTTCTTTCCAAGGATCGCCACACGGATCTCCTCCAGGGCGTCCGCGCCGACGGCTTCCGCGATTCTTCTCTCTGCTTCTTCTTTAATACTCTGAAGCGTACTCATTTTTCATCCTCCTGTATTTACAAATCTGAAAATATAAAAATCCCTCTGCCAATATGGCAGAGGGACGATCAATAACCGTGGTACCACCCTCTTTCCGATGCGGTTGCACCGGCTCTCGTGGGAAGCTTAACGCGCTCTCTCTACGGCATAAGCTAATCGGAATCCGTACCGATTCCTCAAAGAAGAGATCCTCTCACGTTCCGTCTTCCTTTCACCTACGCAGCTCCGGTGTGAAATTTCAGAGTTCGGAGTCGGTCGGGGTTCCAGCCCTGGGAACGTTTCAGATTCCCTGCCCCGGCTCTCTAAAAACGACATTACCGTCTCTTACTTTGCACCATCTTTGCCTTTGATCATGAAATTAAAAAGCATTTTAGCACACGGGGTGCTTCCTGTCAAAGCATTCTTTGCTTTTGTGACATCCTGTCATTCCTCTTCTTCCTCGAGTTCCGGACAGAAGAGCAGTGTCTCCACATCGTTCTCACCGTAAGCGTACAGCTGCTCACGGATATATTCCTGCATATGCCCCGGGGCCTTGATCACGATGATCTGAAGGAAATTATCCACATAATCTACCCACTTTGCCCGGATCTGAAGCAGATCCTGCTCCGTCGGTTCCTTCACGATCTTGCTCCGGTCGAAGCTTACATCTTCCTTAGACGTAAGGATCTCACGAAGGCCCATGGACCTGTAATTGATCCCGTATGCGATCTTCTGGATCTCCTCGGTACGGACAAAAGCACAATCATACATTTCAATGATCAGCGGAAGGATGGCCTCCTCGGGATCATCAAAATAATGACAGTAGAAATACATATCTTCTTTCTTGGTCAGTGCCTCGATATCCTGATTGTTATACCATAGGAATCTTCCGCCCTGGATATGCGGCATATCTTCGTCGAACTTCTTCGCGAAGATCACATCCTTCTTCTTCAGCTTCTTCTTTTCCTTCTTCGGAACCGGATTATCCGTCAGGAAATCGCTCATTTCGGAAGGATCGTTGATGCCCGCCTCAGGATTGGTGGTCTGAACCGGTCCATCGGCATTTACGGTCAGGATATTCACCGCATTCACCGGATTCACGGTGATGGTTTCTCCCGCAACCTGAAGAGAATGAACCTCTTCTTCCGCACCGGCGCTGTCCTCATCCGCCGGTGAACCGAAAGCACTGTCTTCAAAGCTGTCTATCGGCTCCTCTGTCGGCTCCTCTGTCGGCTCCTCTGTCTTCTCCCCTTCGGTTTCCGGGTATTCCTGGCGAAGATTCGGATCCGTAAATGCACTGTCAAATGTAGTATCCAGTGTCTTCTTATTCTCTTCTTCTACATCAAATGCCTTCTCACCAAACGCACTGTCCGCGCCGGCCTCGGCTTTCTTTCCGCTTCTTGCTGCCTTCACCGCCTCAACGATCTGTTCGGAGTCGGCGATCTGCGTCCTGGCCTTCAGGATATCAGCCTCTTCCTGATTCTCAAGCTCATGGCGGATCCTTGCTACAGGGATTTCATCCGTACGCCCGAAATCATCGCCGTCCTCGTCTGTATCTTCTGCCTCTTCATCCTCCGAGGCAGCTTCCGCTTCTTTCGCTTCTTTTGCTTCTTTTGCTTCTTCTGCTTCTTTTGCTGCCTGCTCTGCCTTCTCCCGGGCAACGCGTGCTTCCAGCTCCGCAGCCTTTGCCTTTGCCTGGAGAGCAGCCTCTACGACCGCTGCCACATCCTCTCTGCTCTCTTTTCGTTCAGCGGCTTTCTCATAAAGGACCGTCGTCTCGGACTCACTGTCCTCCTCGTCCTCGTCATCGTCCCCATCCCCGCTCTCATACTCCGAGCGGCGTTTTTCCTTCTCCAGTTCCTTTGCTTTCTTCTTCTCTTTTTTCTCTTGTTTCTTATCTTTTTTATGCTTCTTGCTTTTTCCGGAATCGAAATCTTCCTCCTCTTCCGGTTCATTTTCATCATCCTGATCCGCGTCGTCCTTTTTGCCTTCGTCCTCGGCATCCTCGTCAGGAGTCGTATAGGTCCGCTCCGTATAATTCTCTCTGTCTTCCTTCTTTCCCTTTGAAAGTACTTTAATCGTAACGATCACAAGCACGATCAGAAGGATCACAAGCACGCCAAGCAAAGCGATACTGAACAACGTCGTGGAACTCATTTTACTGAAATCCAGGCTCAGATCCTGCAAAGCACCGGAACCCCATTTATCCAAACCCCAATTCATACCGTAACTCCCTTTTTATGATAAATGATACTAAATGCAACGTTTTTCGAATCACCCTTTTTGAAACGTTACAGCTTCATGATACTGCTCACGATCCAACCCCGACACGCATCCGGAGCACTTCCCGCATGCGCCATTGCATACACTGAAATAGTATACTACACTATCCGAAGAATTTCAAACATATTCAAAAATACGTTTTCTTTCGGTCACATCCGTGGTAAAATGACACGGAACGCCGGTCATACGGATCGATCCCATGACCGGACACAGAATCCCTATGAATGACAGGAAAGGATAATCATCATGGCAGACAGAAAAGTCAGAACCAGATTCGCACCCAGCCCCACCGGTCGGATGCATGTAGGAAATTTACGTACAGCCCTTTACGCATACCTGATCGCCAAGCACGAAGGCGGCGATTTCATTCTCCGGATCGAGGATACCGATCAGGAACGTGAGGTGGAAGGAGCTGTTGACATCATCAACCGCACGCTGGTAAAGACCGGTCTTCTCTGGGATGAGGGTCCGGACAAGGACGGCGGCGTAGGTCCCTACGTTCAGTCCGAGCGTATGGCCGCCGGTATCTATATGGAATATGCAAAGAAGCTGATCGAGCGCGGTGAAGCTTACTACTGTTTCTGTGACGCAGAACGGCTGGCCTCTCTGAAGACCGAGGTCGAGGGGAAGGAAGTCTTCCATTATGATAAGCACTGCCTCCACCTCTCCCGGGAGGAGGTTCAGGCAAAGCTGGACGCCGGTGTTCCCTTCGTTATCCGTCAGAATAATCCGACGGAAGGCACCACCACCTTTGATGATGAGCTTTACGGTGCCATTACCGTTCCGAACGAGGAGCTGGACGACATGATCCTGATCAAGTCCGATGGATTTCCGACTTACAACTTTGCAAATGTTGTGGACGACCATTTGATGGGGATCACCCATGTGGTCCGCGGAAATGAGTATCTCTCCAGCGCCCCAAAGTACAACCGTCTGTATGAGGCCTTCGGCTGGGAGGTTCCGGTCTACATCCACTGTCCTCTCATCACCGACGAGACCCATGCCAAGCTCTCCAAGCGGAGCGGTCATTCCTCCTTCGAGGATCTTCTGGAGCAGGGATTCCTCACTGAGGCCATCGTGAATTATGTGGCTCTTCTCGGCTGGTGTCCGGAGGATAATCAGGAGATCTTTTCTCTGGAAGAGCTGACGAAGGCATTCAATTATCATAATATGTCCAAGTCTCCGGCAGTCCTGGATATGACAAAGCTGAAATGGATGAACGGCGAATATATGAAGGCCATGGATCCGGAGCGGTTCTATGAAATGGCACTTCCCTACCTGCAGGATGCCGTGAAGGCACCGGTAGACTTAAAGAAAGTAGCCGCCATGGTTCAGTCCCGGATTGAGATCTTCCCTGACATCAAAGACCAGGTGGATTTCATCGATGCCGTACCGGAATACGACAACGACCTGTATACCCATAAGAAGATGAAGACGAATCCGGAGAACTCTCTTACCCTCCTCACCGAGGTACTTCCCGTGCTGGAAGCTGCAGAGGATTTCTCCAATGACGCACTCTTTGCAAAGCTGCAGGAATTCGCAGCTGCTCATGAGTATAAGACCGGTTTCGTGATGTGGCCGATCCGTACCGCAGTATCCGGCAAGGCTGCCACACCCGGCGGCGCAACCGAACTGCTGAGCCTCCTTGGCAAAGAAGAGTCACTGAAGCGCATCCGGGCGGCGATCGAGAAGCTGTCCTAAGTCGGCGTTACCGCATGCGCCATGATAGTTGCATACGTTGCCGAGGCCACTATCTCTGATGTTGACGATAAATTATAGCAAGGAAATGGATTTTTGAGATTCTACCCCAGTCACGACCGGCGCTGTGTGCTTCGCACACGCGCGGTTCGTCTGTCGCCGAACCGCATACGAATAAGAAAAGGACATGACATTTCATGCAAGCATGATGCCATGTCCTTTTCTTATTCTACGCCGGTCTGGCTCGTCACTCGTCCCATCACAAATGGACATTCTTATGATTTGCCATATAGAGTACTTTTCGGCCCTCTTTCACAGCAATAAGATACCCTTCCTTTTCCAAACGTTTTAGAACTTCGCTACGAAAATACGTGTATACTGATATTCAGTGAAGTTGTAAAGGAAAACTTCACTTCACTTCACCAAAAACTTCACTATGCTTCACTAAAAATTTCACTACTTCACTTTAGCTTCAGTC
>CAMPAX010000131.1 GCA_946633495.1 uncultured Lachnospiraceae bacterium
CCATAAAAAGAACGGTCTCGTATATGAGCAAGCTCATACGAGACCGTTCTTTTTATGGCTGTGCGTGGCTCAATGCTAACGCACCCAGTACTTGAATTCTTCGTCGCCGAGGCGGATGTAGTCGTTGTTTGCCAGCATGATCTCAAACTCCGGCTGGATCAGTTTTCCGTTGATGAATGTATGATTCGTGGAGTTATGATCCCGGACATAGCATTCTCCGTTGCTGATCCGGAAGGTTGCGTGTCTTCGGCTGACGCGGCGGTTATCAGTGATCTGATAATCGGCTTCCGGAGACTTTCCGATCAGGAACTCCGCCTTAATAATGGGGATCAGTTCATTTGTCTTGATCCGTACAAGGTAAGGGATCGGATTGCTGTAATTGGATGAGGTTGCTCCCAGCACAGTGGTTGCAGACTCAGAAGAGGTTTTGTCCATGGAATCTTCCAGGATCGTCTCTTCTTCCAGGGACAGCACATAATGATACACATCATTAAGATCAAACATCAACTTGCTGTCCAGATATTTCAGAAGCTTTTCAACGCACTCAACGCATGCCATATTTGCAAAACGGACCTTGCTGATAAAGGTCTGGATAAACTCCGTCACGTTGCAGTCGGCAAACTTCTTGATGACCGGCATATAGATCAGCTGGATATCAAGCGTTGAAAGCTCGATATACATATAATGAACATTCAAAAGCAGCTTATTGAATGACATCTGATTCTCGTCAAAATAGATCAGCTGATTCAGGATGTTGGAAAGAATCGACAGAAATTCCCCCTTATAAAGCTGTTTACGCAGGAACTGTTCCAACGGCAGGGTTGCAGGTATCTTAAACTGCAGAGCCCTCTGCTCATTCATTTCCACTACCGAACAGGTTGTACGGTTACCGACAAACTCATAATTGAACATCGTCAGCTCATTCTGATCCACCGGAACATTCTCTTCCAAACGGAAATTTAAAGTAAACTCATCATAACTTGAATTCGTATCTGCCATGGTGTTCATACCTCCCCACATTCCAGTTTATCATATCATTTTTCATACGTTACTTCAATCTATTTTCTGAAAATTGTCGTTAGCCGAAACATAGAAAATGTATGTGAATATTATACAATCCCCGATACCGTAAATTCCGGGAAGTTTTCCCGGCATCGCCTGCAAGGGGCCACAAAAAAAGAACGCTCCGACAGACTTTTTTCGTCAGAGCGTTCCCCTACTACGGTCATTCAAGGTTGGTCGCTTCCGAGAGCAGCCTCTCCTTGGTCTCATACAGTTTTCTGGAAAGATCCAGATAATGGATATGCGGATTTGCAAAACGCTGTTCCTCTTCCCATACCTCATCCTTCAGCTGCTTCTTTACATATTCCTGAATCTCCTGCAGCGTCGGCTGTTCGTAAACCAGCTCGCCATCCTTGAAGATCGTTACCTGAAGCGGGCGCGCGGTACTGTTTTTAAAATGCATCTTTTTCCACGGACGGGTCGGATCGATGAACCGGTAGGGCTCGGTCACGTCCACTTCCTCTCCCTCCAATGCCAGAAGGTCGGCGTATCCGTAACCGGTTTCATTACTGAAGATCCGCCACAGTGTCTTCTTACCGGGGTTGGTGATCTTCTCCACGTTCTCGGAAACCTTGATCTTCGGAATGAACTCATCCCCCTCTTTTACGGCCACCAGCTTGTAAACACCGCCGAAGACCGGATCGGACTTGGAAGTGATCATCCGCTCACCCACACCATAGGAGTTGATGCAGGCTTTCTGCTTGTTCAGCGAGTCGATCAGATATTCATCCACACTGTTGGAAACTACAATAGAGCAATCCTGCAGACCTTCAGCATCCAGGATCTTTCGGATCTTCTTGGAGAAGTATGCAAGGTCGCCGCTGTCGATACGGATTCCCTGCAGACGTTTTCCCATGGGTTCCAGCACCTCATGTGCCACGCGGATCGCATTCGGAAGTCCGCTCTTTAAAATGTCATAGGTATCGATCAGCAGAACGCAGGCATCCGGATAGACTTCCGCATAAGCCTTAAATGCATCGAATTCGGACGGAAAGAACTCGATCCAGCTGTGTGCCATGGTTCCTACCGCTTTGATGCCGAACTGCTGGTCAGCCAGCACCGTGGCTGTGGTATTTACACCACCGATGAAGCAGGCTCTGCTTCCCCAGACTGCTGCATCCGGGCCCTGTGCGCGGCGTGCGCCAAACTCCATAACCACAGCATTTCCGGCACCTGCCGCCCGGGCGATACGGTTCGCCTTGGTGGCGATCAGTGACTGGAAGTTGATGCAGATGAGTAACATGGTCTCCAGCAGCTGTGCTTCAATGATGGGGGCCGTTACAGTCACAATGGGCGTATTCGGATATACGATGGTCCCCTCCGGAACTGCTTCAATGGTTCCGGTGAATTTGAAATCCGTAAGATACTGCAGGAATCCCTCGTCGAACATATTTCTTCCGCGAAGGTAGGCGATATCATCCTCGGTAAAATGCAGTTCCTTCACATAATCGATCAGCATACCGAGACCGGCACTGATCACAAAACCGCCTTCATCCGGATTCTTGCGATAGAACATATCGAATACCGCAACCTTATCCTTATTTCCGGTCACAAAATAACCGTTTGCCATGGTCAGCTCATAAAAATCCATCAGCATCGTAAGATTTCTCATTTGTGCCCTCCTAATATACTCTTTCATGTTTCAGCCGGAAAAACTATCCCTGATTCTTCCGGTTCTCACGAAGTCTCAGTCTGGAATCCAGGATCTTCTTTCGGATCCGAAGACTCTTCGGCGTGATCTCCAGAATCTCGTCATTATCCAGGAAATCCAGCGCCTGCTCCAAAGAAAGCACTTTGGGCGGAACCAGCTTTAAAGCTTCATCGGATCCGGAGGACCGGGTGTTGGTCAGATGCTTTGTCTTGCAGACATTTACCTCGATATCCTCGGAGCGGCCGGTCTCGCCGACTACCATTCCCGCGTATACCTCCACGCCGGGCCCGATGAACATGGTACCACGTTCCTGTGCATTAAAGAGTCCGTAGGTGATGGAAGTCCCCGCCTCAAAGGCGATCAGAGACCCGTTGGAGCGGTAGCTCATCTCTCCCTTAAAATCATCATATCCGTCAAAAATGGTATTGATCACACCATTTCCCTTGGTGGCTGTCATGAATGGTCCGCGGAACCCGATGAGTCCGCGGGACGGGATCCGGAATTCCAGACGTGTGGTCCCGCTGTCCGAGGGTGACATACCGGACAGTTCTCCCTTCCGGACACTCATCATATTAATGACCGTACCGGAGAATTCATCCGGCACATCCACAATGGCGATCTCGTAAGGCTCACTCTTCTTCCCGCGCTCATCAAACCGGTAGATGACTTCCGCCTTGCTGACAGCGAATTCATAGCCCTCACGACGCATATTCTCGATCAGAACAGACAAATGCAGTTCGCCGCGGCCCGAAACCTTGAAGCAGTCCGTGGAATCCGTATCCTCAACCCGAAGGCTGACATCCGTATTCAGCTCACGATACAGACGATCGCGGATATGACGGGAGGTGATATATTTTCCTTCTTTCCCTGCCAGAGGCGAATCATTTACCATGAACTGCATGGAAATGGTGGGCTCCGTGATCTTCTGGAACGGAATGGCATCCGGCTGATCCGGTGAACAGATGGTGTCACCGATCTTCAGATCCGCTATACCGGAGACTGCCACAATGGAGCCGATGGTTGCCTCCGAAATATCGATCCGGCCCAGACCTTCATATTCATATAATTTTCCGATCTTCACCCTCTCGGAACGATCTTTTTCATGATGGTTCACAATAAGAGCATCCTGGTTCAGGCGGATAGTTCCGTTATCGATCTTACCAACACCGATCCGGCCCACATATTCGTTATAATCAATGGTACTGATGAGTATCTGCAGACCCGCCTCCGGATCTCCTTCCGGAGCCGGAATATGCTTCAGTATGGTTTCAAAGAGAGGTTTCATATCCGTTCCGGGCTCATCCGGAGAATAAGATGCGATCCCTTCTCTGGCAGAAGCATATACAAACGGGCAGTCCAGCTGCTCATCCGTGGCATCCAGATCCATCAGAAGCTCCAGAACCTCTTCTTCCACCTCTGCCGGACGTGCATCCGGCCGGTCGATCTTATTCACGCAGACGATGACGGACAGGTTCAGTGACAATGCCTTCTGCAGTACAAACCGTGTCTGGGGCATGGGGCCCTCAAATGCATCAACCACAAGGATCACGCCGTTTACCATTTTCAGGACACGTTCCACCTCGCCGCCGAAATCCGCATGACCCGGAGTATCGATGATGTTGATCTTTACGCCATTATATGTCACCGCCGTATTCTTGGACAGGATCGTGATCCCGCGTTCCCGCTCGATATCATTCGAGTCCATGACACGCTCTGCCACTTCCTGATTCTCTCTGAAAATACCGCTCTGCTGTAAAAGTCCGTCTACAAGTGTTGTTTTTCCGTGATCAACGTGGGCGATGATCGCCACATTACGGATATCCTCTCTCTTCATTCTCTGATCCTCAGTTCTTTGTCTGGATCCCCGGGGATACCCGATGGATCTGATATAAAGTATCTTTATTATCTGCGGTCCCAGGGCCGCATATTACTCTGCATGAGACGGCGCGGGCCGCAACTTTGAGCGTGCCGGCCGGGGGATCAACGCCCCGCCTGTACACAGCCCTGAGCGTATGCCCGCGCCGTATCTTATTTATGATCCGCCTAGCGTTCCTTCGTCCGCTCCGTATTACTGATCGCCTGTGGAGTAGTTCGGAGCTTCCTTCGTGATCTGAATATCATGCGGATGGCTCTCGCGGAGACCTGCAGACGTGATCTTAACGAACTTCGCCTTCTCATGCAGCTCCTCGATATTTGCCGCACCTACATAACCCATACCGGAACGAAGACCACCGATCAGCTGAAAGACCGTATCCTCCACGCTTCCCTTGTATGCCACACGTCCCTCGACGCCTTCCGGTACCAGCTTCTTTGCGTTTGCCTGGAAATAGCGGTCCTTGGATCCTGCTTCCATGGCAGCCAGAGAACCCATACCACGGTAAACCTTGTATTTCCGTCCCTGGTACAGTTCGAAATCACCGGGCGCCTCATCGGTACCTGCGAAGATGGAACCCATCATGCAGACATTTCCGCCGGCAGCCAGTGCCTTCGTCACATCGCCAGAGTACTTGATGCCGCCGTCGGCAATGACCGGAATTCCGGCTTCCTTCGCAGCCGCGTACGCATTCATAACCGCTGTGATCTGCGGAACACCGATTCCCGCAACCACACGGGTGGTACAGATCGAACCGGGGCCGATACCGATCTTAACGGCATCCACGCCGGCCTTGATCATGGCCTCAGTACCTTCGTAAGTAGCAACATTTCCGGCGATGACATCCAGATCCGGATATTTTTCCTTGATCATGGCAAAGGTGCGAAGCACATTTGCGGAATGTCCATGCGCCGTATCGATCACAACCGCATCAACATGAGACTTTACAAGCTCATCGATCCGGTCGGTAACATCCTTTGTTACGCCCACTGCCGCCGCACAAAGCAGACGTCCGTGTGCATCCTTTGCAGCCATCGGATATTTGATCGCCTTTTCGATATCCTTAATGGTGATGAGTCCCTTCAGGATCCCATTTTCATCCACGATGGGAAGCTTTTCTTTCCGGGCCCGTCCAAGGATCTTCTTAGCTTCATCCAACGTCACACCTTCTCTTGCGGTGATCAGTCCTTCGGAGGTCATAACATCTTTAATTTTCCGGGAGTAGTCTGTCTCGAATTTGAGATCACGATTTGTGATGATACCAACCAGCTTACCGCCGTCGGCAATGATCGGAACACCTGAAATACGGTATTTGCCCATCAGATCATCCGCATCCCGAAGCGTATGCTCTGCGGTCAGTGAGAAAGGATCTGTGATAACGCCATTCTCGGAACGCTTCACCATATCCACCTCTTCCGCCTGAGCTTCAATGCTCATGTTCTTGTGGATAACGCCGATACCTCCCTGACGCGCCATGGCAATCGCCATACGATGCTCGGTCACGGTATCCATGCCGGCGCTCATGAGCGGTATATTCAACCGAATCTTCTTTGTTAACTGCGTGGAGAGGTCAACTTCGTTCGGAAGCACCTCAGAGTATCCGGGGATCAGTAAAACGTCGTCAAATGTAATGCCTTCACCGATAATCTCGCTCATGATCTACCTCGCTTTTCTTATTCGCTTTTCAACAGGTTCCTTGATAATAATTATCCCTTATGCTATCAAAGATACTCGCCAGTGTCAACCAGTTTCCAAGCCAAAAAAATGCCGAAAATGGTACCGTGTTTTGTACCTTTTTTCGGCAAAAAAATGGAGACCCTCACGAGTCCCCCGTACTCTCAATCGAGCACCAAGAGCGCGAGACGGGAATCGAACCCGCGACCCTCTCCTTGGCAAGGAGATGCTCCACCGCTGAGCCACTCGCGCATAT
>CAMPAX010000132.1 GCA_946633495.1 uncultured Lachnospiraceae bacterium
CGGGTGTGTTATCCTCTGGTCAGAACAAGGGAAAACAACTTTTCATCTTCGGTGAATGCCGAATATGGAGAACAAATAGAAAAAGGGAGGATATCGATATGAATAAAATGGCATCATTTCTGAGAGCTACATATGTCGGCCGGGCGCTGATCCCCATCGGACTGATCCTGATGGTGGTAAGTATCTTTATCTTCCGAAGCGTGGATCACATCCGTGACTTCAGGAAGACGGAGGCGGTGGTATCACGGCTGGAGCATGCGGAGGACGAGTACACGGACGAACAGGGTCAGCACCATGCTGCGACAGATACAGTTTATGTAAAATACACAGCGGATGGTAAAGAGTATGAAGAAGAGTTCGGCGTCTTCTCCGGCTATAAGGAGGGAGACAGGTTGTCAATCTGTTACAATCCCATGAATCCAACGGAGATATCTTCACCGACATCCATCGTACTTCCCATTGCGATGCTGGGAGGTGGCGCGGCAGCATTTATCGGCGGCATCATCAGTCTGATCCGGGCGGCAAGGAAGCATAAGGCACTGAGAAAGCAGGAGACAGAATGGACAAATAGCCGATCGGGATCACCTGTATGAGCAGGGCGTCCGTATCGACAGCCGGTTATACAAAATTATAAAAAAAATTATAAATGTAAATATCTGTAAGAGGTTTGTCATAGGCGCTTTGATATACTGTGATCAAAGAACAGAACAAAAGATGCAGAAAGCATTACGGATCATAAGGAGGAAAGAGTTATGGAAAATATTAGAAGATATCATATACACCCCACAGGAAAAATGAACCAGGATTTTCAGATGGATGATGAGAACCGGAATCCGGTTTATGAGGCAAAGGTACTGAAAAAGGGAATCTTCACCCCGTGGCAGTTTGAATTCGTAAATCGCCGGACGAACAGGGTCGAGGTACATAAGGTAGGACATACAGTAACGACATCGCAGACCTCCGGCTTCGGCGGGGGTATTGTAGGCGGGGTCCTCGAGGACATGGCCGACAGCCTTTCCAGGAGATCCAGTTTCAAATTCGACGGAAAGAAGATCTGGGACTACCTGCATGATCAGGGGATCCGGATCGACAGCAACCTTGCAAAGGGGAGACTGGGAATGACCTACCGTGTTACTCTGAAAGGCAAGGATATGGCAACTCTTACCATGGCAGCACCGAACGGAAAGAAATCCCTAATCGTCGGAGATTACTGGTACGACGTAGAGACAGCGGAGGATGATCTGGATCTGACATTCCTGACCGCATTTGCCATAGCAAGAACAGAGCAGACCTTTTATGATTGATGAAGGGAGGACAGGATTATGAGAAAGAATATGAGTAAAAATATAATTAAGATCAGAGTACTTGCACTCGCCCTCGGTGCAGCTACCATCTTTTCCGTAACCGGTCCGGCATTTGGAGGGCACGGATTTCAGGTGGAAGCAGCAACCAATACGGAGGAGACTGAAAGAAAAGAGTGGATCCGGCAGGAAAAGAAGATCATGAAGGTAACCTACGACAGTATCGTGGACGGACTTCTGGTCGCCTTCCCGAATCTCAAGGCCCTGGGCCCGGCGCTGAAGTACTTTGCCGGTCTGTTCTTCGATCAGGGAGGAGATACCGCGAACGCCAACGCAGAGATCATAAAGCGTCTGGATGAGCTGGAAGCTGAGATCCAGAAACAGGTTCAGGAGCTTAAGGCCAGCACCTACAATGCGATCCAGCTCAGCAATATCGGTGACAAGTACAACAGCCTGGAAGACAAGGCAGCAACCATCCGCACCAGGATCGCAAATTTTGAGCGGAATGCCGCCCTCTCAGCAGAGGAAAGACAGAAAATGATCGCCGATCTCTATACGGACAGTGAGTTCCAGAGCCTGGAATCGGCCATGAACGGAGCTACCCGCTGCTTCACCGGAAGAGCCAATGACATCTTTGAGAATCAGAGCATTTTCGAAGCAGCATACGAAAGAGCCTGCCGGGAGGTTATGTTCTCCGGCGAGGCTATCGACCTTTCTGCTCCCTATATCTTCCGCCAGCTGAACAACTATATCGCGGCTTACGCGGTTATGGCAGAAGTATATAACGCGTATGAGGCCGTTTACGGCGAGGGAACCCTGAACGAGAGCATAGAAACCATGTATCGCAGGCTCACCGGCTGTGATCTGGAAGGTAACAAGGTTGAAACCTCCGTGATCGAGCGCTGCAGCGAATATCTCTCCGGCGACCGGTTCATCTTCGTGGGAAAGAGCAACACGACGAAGATCAAACTGGATCAAACCATGACCATGGTGGATCAGTTCAATACCAGCGGGATCATCAAGGATCCGAAGCACTATGGAAGCTGGGTTGAGACGCCGTCCTATATGAAGAGCATGCCCCTCAGCAACGCGCAGGTGAATGCACTGCGGGAGTACTGCATCCAGCGAAAGGTTACGATCTTCGACCTGCTTCTGAATCGTGTAGGCTTTCAGATCCAAACCCGGAGACACCTTGGGAAAAATAAGGTGGTAAGCTGCTGGGAATGCCATAGCGGTGTATATAAGCCGAAGGGAATGGTCTATCTGGCAGCAGGTGCCCAGGAACTGGAGAAGCATCGTCCGGGCGGCGGAAGATGCTGGGTAACCTACCAGGCAGTGGATCTCACCGGAATGTATACGGGGCAGCTTTCCATGATGGTTACGGAAGCCAGAGTTGAGGCACACGGAGTGATGTGTGAAAATGTGGTATACGGATCTCCGTACCTGGTATTCTTCCGGAACCGGTAAAACCTTTTGATCCCAACGCAATAGTTCAGAAAAAAAAGAGGACAACACATGCGATAAGCTCTGTAAAGTTGTCCTCTTTTCCTGTATAATCAAAGAAAAGAATTTTAAGTGGGTGGTTCGAATGGGAGGCATAAAGAAGAACAGGAAAATACTGTTTCAGCTGGCAGCGATCATACTTCCGCTGTTTATGCTGATGATAGCAGCCATCGTGTGGACGGTTTATACCAGTACACTCAATGGATTTCAAGTGGCGCAGAACAACCATATGGAAGAACTCCTGTCTGATCCTGAAAACCATTTTGAGTTCATGAATGAGAAGTATTACGGAGAAGATATCCGTGAATGGTATATCGAGCAGTTGGAAAAAGGAACGCCTGAGGATTACAATGAAGAATTATCAGAAGAGGAGCTGCTCCTTGTCCTGGATTATGAAGCCCGGATGGATAGTTTTGAATATGACTGGTATGTCAATATGCCGGAAACTGTAAGAGATATCTATATGAAGCAGTATCTCTACAATACATCCAAACGCGTCTCGGACATCATTAAAACGGGAAATATCGACAGTCTGTTTCTTATGGATCTGACCGGGGATTCTGTGGGGATGGTTCTTTTTGACTGTAATAAAAACGGAACCGACAGGAAGCCTGGGGAAGCCTTTACGCTTGATCTGTCAGAGCATCCGGCGCTTCGGGAGCTTTTGGACCATGGAAGAGGTGATGTCGTATTTGAAAGAACGACGGACTTCCCCAGGGCAGGGAACTATTACATCGGCTATAAACCGGTGATGGTCGGTGGGAAGGCAAGGGCAGTCATCGGGGTTTCCTACCGTTGGGACATGTTCCGTGACTTACTTGACGTGACGATAAGAAAAGCCCTGATCATCTGCGTCGGGGGAGTCGCCCTGGTTCTGGCGGTGCTGCTGATCTTCCTTTACCGAAATGCTGTCAGTCCTGCTGCGAAAATGCAGAAAGCGGTCCTGGAGTATACCGGTGACAAAGACAGTGCGAAGATCGTCGGAAAGATGTACAGGATCAGGGTAAAGAATGAACTGGGATACCTTTCGGATGCCATTGCCGATCTGGCCCTGGAGATCAATCATTATATGAGAGAAAATATCCGTATCGCCGGCGAACGGGAAAGAGCGGAAAAGGAGCGGTTTGAGGCAGAGGTTCAGGTCATGGTCTCACAGATACGCCCTCACTTTGTCTACAATACCTTGTCCTCCATCGCAATCCTCTGTGATATCGATCCTAAGACTGCAAAAGAGGCGGCCATCACATTTGCAAAGTACCTCAGAGCGAACATGGATGCATTGAAACAAAAGGCACCGGTGCCCTTCGCGGTGGAGCTTGAGCATCTTAAGAATTATCTTTATATCGAAAAGCTGCGGTTTGCCGATGCGTTGAATGTGGAGTACGATATCCAAACCACGGATTTTGAACTTCCGATCCTCTCCATCCAGCCGTTGGCGGAAAATGCCGTGAAGCATGGGGTTGGAATGAAGAAATACGGCGGAACCGTGAAAATATCCACCAGGGAAAACGATCGTGCCTATGAGGTTGTTGTTTCCGATGACGGCGTGGGTTTCGATCCGGAAGAGGCCCGTATAAGGCAGGAGACGAAGAGTGACGGTAAATCCCATGTGGGAATGGAGAATACGAAGAAGCGACTTAAAGAAATGTGCGGCGCAGAAATCGTGATCGAAAGCCGCATTGGAGAAGGAACCACCGCACGGGTGATCATACCGAAGGATAATGCAGGGGATAAACCGGAGGGCACTGCTGGGGATAAACCGAAGGTTGGTCCGGCGGAAAATACGATGAACGGTCCGGATGGAGAACGCGGTGAATGATCCGGTGAATAATCCTGTGGAAAAGAAGGAGGAGAATATCCCATGAAAATGCTGTGTGTAGACGATGAACCCCTCATGCTGATCATGCTGGAAAAGGCCGTAAGAGAAGCCGCACCGGATGCCGATATCTCTGCCTTCCGTTATCAGGAAGACCTTCTGGAGGAGGCGAAGAAAAACGGCTGTGATGTGGCATTTCTCGATATCCATATGCGGGGCATGAACGGTGTGGAACTGGCGAAGGAACTGAAGGCGGTCAATCCGAAGATGAATATCATCTTCGTTACCGGCTTCTCGGAGTATACAGGAGATGCTATGAAGCTGCATGCCAGCGGATATATCATGAAGCCGGTAACCGCCGAGGAAGTAAAAAGGGAACTCTCGGATCTTCGTTTTCCCATTGCACCCAAAAAGGACGCGCTTCTTCGTGTGCAGTGCTTCGGAAACTTTGACGTATTCCTGCCCAACGGAGAGCATATGCATTTCGAACGGAGCAGGTCAAAGGAGATCTTCGCCTATCTGGTCCACAAATGTGGCAGCTCCTGCACCATAAAGGAGATCGCGGCGGCATTGTTTGAGGATGAGATGTATGATCAGAAACAACTGAACTACATGCAGCAGCTGACACATTCGCTGATGAAAAGTCTTCGGGCTGTGGGTGCAGAGGCAACCGTCGTGAAGAGCTTTAATTCACTTGCGGTGAATCCTGACCTTCTGGACTGCGATTACTACCGGTTTAAGGAGCTGGATGCCGGGGCGGTGAATTCTTACGAGAATGAATACATGAGCCAGTATTATTGGGCGGATTTTTTCATATGATCGATACAGGGCTTAGGATCACCATTTGTTGATCCTAAGCTTTTTCTTTGTCAACAAAGGCGGGAGAATGGAAGTAAACTGAGGGTTTTATTATATTCTTATTTTTTTTCAGTAAAGTCAGAAAGCTGTAAGAGGTTTGTAAGAGGCCATGTGTTATAGTGTGATCAGAACAGGAAAACAACCCGAGATCATCAAAAAAGATAAGGAGGAAAAAACTATGAAGAAGAATATGAATAAGATTATGAAAAAGGTTATCACACTCATCACGATTTGCCTGGTGCTTGCTTTTCCGCTCAATACATTTGCAGCATCCGGCGGGCTTCATAAGCCACGCAGAACCTATGATGAAGCAGTAAAGCACTATGAGGAATTACAAACCAGACAGATAAATATCGATTTTTCTCATAGAGGATTGTATGTAGCCCAAAAATCCATATTATACGCAAGAAAGATTGTGGGCGTAAATGAGGATGGGACATATCAGTTAAGCCCCTGGGAGTGCATATCTCATCGTGATAATGTTGCCTACTGCAGTGATAAGCACATCACCCTCCCGGCAACCTATATCATATTCGGATACAGCTTTGATGTGGCTATGGGAACAGACTGGCCGTACAGCCAGGTGTTTTGGAATAACGCAAATACAGTTGCGGAAAAAATAAAAATCGTGATCACCGGCGGATGCAGAACCCCGGAAATCCTGATCATGGTAAATGATAAGAGAGTTTACTATAATGACAACTGTCAGGCGCATAATCAGTGGATCCCGCGGTAAATATCTTATACGGATACAGAAAACTTCCGGATTTATAGTTTTTAAGAAAATGGTGTATGCTCACGATAATAATATCGTGAGCATACACTTTTGTTGCGCTTTTGTTATCTTTCCGGGGGTATACTGTAGTAAAATGATCAGTGTAATAAGATTAATCAACCTCCCTTTTCCTGTAAAGAATTTGTAAAGGTGGAAGTTTTAGGATATGTACAGAATCTGAAAAGGGA
>CAMPAX010000133.1 GCA_946633495.1 uncultured Lachnospiraceae bacterium
GACTGCGAAGCAGGCGGGTTCGTCATCGGAGCCGTTCAGCACTGTGAATAAAGGAAACGCGAAGCCCCCTCCCCCACAGAATTCTATGGCATCCCCCACGAAATCATGCTATAATCAATAAGTTATATCCAAAAACCAACCATCTCTTGAAAAGGAGCATTTCATGATCAGAGAATTGACCACATACACATCGGAGCAGGAGCAGACTCTCCCGGAAGTAAATGGAACCGGCTATGTCTTTCGTCACAACAAAACAAAGGCCCGTATCATGGTGATCAAAAACGATGACAAGAACAAGGTCTTTGCCATCGGCTTTCGGACTCCTCCCACGAATTCCAAGGGGATCCAGCATATCATCGAGCACACCGTCCTCTGCGGATCGAAGAAATATCCCGCAAAGGATCCTTTTGTAGAACTTGCAAAAGGTTCGCTGAACACATTCCTGAACGCCATGACCTATTCCGACAAAACGGTTTATCCGATTGCCAGCTGCAATGATAAGGACTTTCGGAATCTGACGGACGTTTATCTGGATGCGGTATTCCATCCGAATATCTATGACAAAGAAGAGATCTTCATGCAGGAAGGCTGGCATTACGAGCTGGCCGATCAGGACAGCCCCCTGATCTACAACGGAGTTGTCTATAACGAGATGAAGGGCGTTTATTCCTCTCCGGACTCCGTGATCTCACGTTCCGCAGGAAAATGTCTCTTCCCGGATTCCGTATATCAGCATGATTCCGGCGGAGACCCGAAGGAGATCCCGTCTCTGACAAGAGAAGAGTATCTGGAGTATCACGCAGCCTATTATCACCCTTCAAACAGTTATATCTATCTGTACGGTGATCTGGATGTCGAGGAACAGCTGGAATATCTGGATCGGGAATATCTGTCTCACTATGATTATCTGGATGTGGATTCTTCGATCACCCTGCAGAAGGCTCCGGATGCTGTGATCACGGAGGAAGTCCCCTTTGCGCTGGCAGAGGGCGAGGATCCCTCGGAGAATGCATTTCTTACGTATAATGCGGTGATCGGAACCTCTCTGGATAAAAAGCTGAGGGTAGCCTTTGATGTGCTGTCCTACGTACTTCTGGACGCAGAAGGAGCGCCGGTGACCAAAGCGATCATCGATGCGGGACTTGCGGCGGATGTGGAAAGCTCCTATGACACAAGCATGCTGCAGCCGGTCTTCTCCATCGTGGCGCATAATGCGGATGCGAAGAGGGAAGGGGAGTTCCGTAAGGTGCTTATGGATACACTCGCCGGGCTCGCGGAAAAAGGACTGGATAAAACAAGCCTTCGGGCTGCCATCCGCCGGTTTGAGTTCTCCCACAAGGAAGGGGATTTCGGACGGTATCCGAAGGGACTCATGCTTGGACTGGATGCTTTTGAAACCTGGCTTTACGATGATGAGAAGGCATTGGAACTCTTCTCCATGAACGAAGTGTATGAGGCTCTCGACGCAGCCGTGGATACGGATTATTTCGAGCAGCTGCTCCGTACCTGTCTGCTGGAGAATACACATGCAGCCTATATCACCGGAATTCCGGAGATCGGAAGAGATGCCCGGGAAGAAGAGGAATTACGGAACATCCTTGAGGAAAAGAGAGCGTCGCTCTCAAAAGAGGAGATCGGATCCATCGTTTCGGAGACGGAACATCTGAAGGAGTATCAGGGAGAGCCGTCGCCGGCAGTGGATTTAGAGAAGATCCCGCTGCTTGCAAGAGAAGATATCGATAAAGAGGAACGGAAGCTCTGCAACCGTTTTTCAAAGATCGGCGAGACGGAACTGGTATCCCACCCGATCTTTACAAATGGCATAGAGTACCTTGACTTTTATTTTGATCTGTCGGATCTTACCACGGAGGAGATGCAGCTGGCGGCTTTGCTGGCAGAGATCTATAAGTCCGTTCCCACAGAGAAATATACTCTTGAAGAGCTGACCACGGAAATGAACCTTCGTACCGGCGGGATATCGGTGTCTGCCGGGCTGCTTCCGAATGCGGAAAAAGCAGATTCTCCTCTTCGGTACTTCCTGACCCGCATAAAGACGCTGGAAGGCGAACTCCCGGCAGGACTTGATCTTCTGACCGAGGTGCTGGAGCATTCAAAGATCACGGATAAGAAAAGACTGGGGGAGATCATTGCCGAGCTTTATTCCGGACTTCGTTCGGACCTTCCGGGCGCCGGCCATGTGACCGGGGCACTCCGGGCAAGGTCGTACGTTTCCGGAACCTATCGTCTGAAAGACGAGATGGAAGGCTTAGGGTATTACCGGTTTATCAGTGATCTGAATTCCGATTTTGAAAGGCGTTACGAGACCCTGGCCGACGATCTTATGACCCTGCAGAAGAAGATCCAGAGCAGAGCCAGAGTAAAGATCTCATATACTCATAAGGATGAGCCGAAGGAATCGGTTCGGGAAGGGATCTTTAGATTCCTCGGTACATTGTCAGAGGAACCCATGGGAGAGAAGACACCGCTTCCCGATACGGAGAAGAAAAATGAAGGACTTATCACAGCCGGCCAGGTTCAGTTTGTGGCAGGCGCATGGGACTTCAAGAAGGATGGACTTCCCTACACGGGAGCACTTCAGGTTCTGCAGACCATTTTCTCTTATGATTACCTCTGGATCAACGTCCGCGTGAAGGGCGGCGCATATGGCGCAATGTGTGATTTCGGAAGGGACGGGATCTCATTCCTTACATCCTATCGGGATCCGAATCTTACGGAGACACTAAAGATCTACAGACAGGCGAAGGACTATGTCGAAAACTTTTCCTGCTCCGACCGGGATATGCTGAAATACATCATAGGAACCATCAGCAAGCTGGATAGTCCCATGAATCCTTCCACGGAAGGCCTGGTAAGCTTCTATGCATATCTGAACCATCGGACGGATGAGGACAGACAGAAGGTTCGCAACGAGATCCTTGCGGCCGATCAGGAAACCATCCGCGGGCTGGCACCTTACCTTTCCGGAATGGATAAGGAAGCGGCGCTTGCTGTTGTCGGCTCCAGATCAAAGGTAGAAGGAGCGTCCGACCTGTTCGGAAGCGTGATAAACCTTCTGTAAAAGAGCAGGAGGAGACCGACCGGAATTCAAGTCCGGTCTGACATGGAGATATTATGGAGCAAAATGAGACGTTTCATTCCGGCTTTGTTGCCCTGATCGGGCGGCCGAATGTCGGGAAATCAACCCTGATGAATGCACTGATCGGACAGAAGATCGCGGCGGTATCCGATCGCGCCCAGACAACGCGGAAGCGGATCCAGACGGTCTATACCTCAGAGGAGGGTCAGATCGTATTCCTGGATACGCCGGGGATTACCCGGGCGAAGAACAAGCTGGGCGACTATATGCTGGAGGTTTCCGGGAATGCCATGTCCGAGGTGGATGTGATCCTCTGGCTGGTGGAACCCTCCACATTTATCGGTGCCGGAGAGCAGACGATCCTGGAACGGCTGCGGAAGGTGCGGATCCCTGTGGTCCTTTGCATCAATAAGACAGACACGGTCACGGCAGAGCAGCTGGCAAAATGCATCGATACCTATCGGAAGGAGATGGATTTTTCCGAGGTGGTTCCGGTTTCCGCTGTGGAGGAGAAGAATCTGGACGAGCTTCTGAAGGTGTTGTTCGGAAAACTTCCGGAAGGTCCCATGTTCTATGATGCGGATACGGTGACAGACGAGCGGATGCGGGATATCGCAGCGGAGCTGATCCGGGAACAGGCACTGAAGCATTTGGATAAGGAAGTGCCCCACGGCATTGCGGTTCTGATCGACCGGTTCAGCGAGCGGGAGGACGGAAGCCTTACGGATATTGATGCGACCATTGTCTGCGAACGGGATTCCCATAAAGGCATCATCATCGGAAAAAAAGGCACCATGCTTCGGAAGATCGGCACTGCGGCAAGGCACGAGATCGAAGACATGCTGGAACAGCAGGTGAATCTGAAACTCTTCGTAAAGGTACGTCCGGACTGGAGAGATAACGCAATGCTTCTGAAGGAGTACGGATATCTGAATCCGAAGAAGAAATAAAGTAACCATTCACAGCCAAACCTTTGAGAGAAGGAGGAATCCATGCAGGATGAATTGACAGTCAGGGGGATCGTCCTGACGGTGACTCAGCTTGGAGAATATGATAAAAGGCTGGTGGTTCTTACGGAACAGTTGGGGAAGATCACTGTTTTTGCCAACGGCGCAAGGCGGAAGAACAGTCGGTTTGCGGCGGTGACCCAGAGCTTTACCATGGGAAGCTTTACGGTACGGCCGGGTAAAAATACCTACACTCTGTGCGAGGCGGTGCTGGAGCGATCATTTTTAGATCTCACGATGGATGTGGAACAGTATGCCTCAGCCTCCTACTGCTGTGAATTGATGGATTATTTCACACGGGAGGGCGTCGGCGGGAAGGATGAGCTGAATCTTCTGTATATGGCGTTCATGGCGCTGCTTTCCGGTACCCCCGGGGCAAAGGCGGTCAGAGCTGCATTTGCGATCAAACTCCTGGATATAGAGGGAGAAATGCCGCGGGAGACGGAGGCGGCAGCGGTGCAGTACGTGCTGTCCTGTCCCATCAGCAAGACATTTCTGTTCCGCGCAGGAGAGGACAGCGTAAAGCAGCTGGAGCAGTCGGCGAAAAAGGAGTTAAATCGAGTGATGGATTATCCGCTTCGGTCCGAGGCGATCCTTCAAAGTTTGGAGAAACTTAAGCCATAGAGCCGAGGCACCATGTTCCGGATGCCCGGTTTATGATCCTTCAGAGGAGGATCCGTTAAATAATCCTTGAAATCCTGTGGAAATGAATGTACAATACCTTTTGTTTCGGAACTCATGATTTTCTGAGGACTCAGAAAAAGTTGATGAAAAGAGATATGGCAGGAACGATGAAAAGACGATATGGAAAAAGACTTCTCTCACTTCTGCTGCCGATGCTTCTGGGGCTTGCCCTGATCGGGTGCGGGAAAGAGGAAGAGGTTACCTCCGAGGTGATCGTGGAGCAGGATTACATAGGACCTGTGGCGACGAATACCATTCGTGTGGATCGAAATGGTAAGATCACGGAGATCGCAGTGGAGGATTATTCTGAAATTCAGTATGATCTGAAAGAGCTGGAGCGGTTTATCCGCGAAGAGATCAGGGCGTATAACCGAAAAAAGGGCGTAGATAAGGTGGCTTTTCTGCAGATCCGGGAAGAGGGTACGGTGATCAAGACCGCTATTTCTTATACGGATCTGGAAGCATTTAACGATTTTAACCGTATGAATGTGAAGCTTTCGGTATACAGTGCCGAGACAGCGGACCGTGTTGCAGAGGAGGAGGCGAAGCAGCATGCGGTGGAGGATGAGGAGAAAAAGGAACTATCCGAAACCGAGCTTGCGGAGGCCGGCTATGATCCCTCTACGCTGGATGAAGATGCTCAGACCGTGATCGAAGAAAAGGCGGTAAAAGCAACATTTACGGATGCGAACGGAAATACCGTAAGTTCCGATGCCATCAGCGCAAATGAGAATATGATGATCGTTACGGATGAGAAGCTGGCGGTGGAAGCCGCAGACGGAAAGCTTCTTTACACCAACAATCACGCGGCCATAAGCGACGGCGTCGCAAGAACCGACGGAGAAGGAACTGCCATTGTAGTGCTGTTCCTGGGAATCTGATGCAGCTTCCGGTCAGGGACAGAACGTAAAAACCTTTGAATGATTCAAAGATCAACGGAAACAGAAAGAAGATAAGGATAGGAAAAGAACATGGAAAAGACAATGGAGAAAATCGTAGCACTGGCAAAGTCCCGCGGATTCGTATATCCGGGCTCCGAGATCTACGGAGGACTGGCAAATACCTGGGATTACGGCAACATCGGCGTGGAACTGAAGAATAACGTCAAGAAAGCGTGGTGGAAGAAGTTTATCCAGGAGAATCCCTATAATGTAGGTGTGGACTGTGCCATCCTGATGAATCCGCAGACATGGATCGCTTCCGGTCACCTTGGAAGCTTCTCGGATCCTCTGATGGACTGCAAGGAGTGCCATGAGCGCCACAGAGCGGATAAGATCATCGAGGACTATGCTGCGGAGAAAGGGATCACCCTGGAGAGCTCTGTAGACGGATGGTCCCATGAGAAGATGCAGGATTTCATCGAAGAGAATAACATTCCCTGCCCGTCCTGCGGTAAGCACAACTTCACGGAGATCCGTGAATTCAATCTGATGTTCAAGACCTTCCAGGGCGTAACCGAGGATGCAAAGAACGTGGTATATCTTCGTCCGGAGACAGCTCAGGGTATCTTCGTAAACTTCAAGAATGTCCAGAGAACCTCCCGCAAGAAGGTTCCCTTTGGCATCGGTCAGATCGGAAAATCTTTCCGAAATGAGATCACACCGGGCAACTTCACCTTCCGTACCCGTGAGTTCGAGCAGATGGAGCT
>CAMPAX010000134.1 GCA_946633495.1 uncultured Lachnospiraceae bacterium
TGTGGATTTTCAGAACATGACAGTTCTCCGGCTGTTCCGACAGCAGATTTCCGTTCTTTCCAAGATAAACGCTGCGGCTGGTTACGATCTTCTCCCGCTCTGCATCGATGGGCGGATTCGTCACCTGAGCAAAAAGCTGCTTGAAATAATAGAATAAGGGCTGATATTCCTTCGACAGCGCCGCGATGGGCGTATCCACACCCATGGCTCCGATCTGCTCGATGCCACGTTCCGCCATGCTTCGGACCCCGTCATGGTAATCCTCATAGGTATAACCGAAAGCCCGCTGCAGACGGGTCCGATCCTCTCTCGTGTAGGAGGGCACCTTTGCATTCGGGATCTTGATATCATGCAGTTCCAGCAGATTTGCATCCAGCCATTCACCGTAAGGAGTGCTTCTTGCATACTTCTCCTTGATCTCCTCGTCGGTGAAGATCCGGCCTTCCTTCGTGTCTACCAGCAGCATCTTGCCGGGATGCAGACGCTCCTTCTTCAAAATGTGTCTTTCATCCAGCGGCAGCACACCCACCTCAGAGGACAGGATCAGCCGTCCGTCATCCATAACCACATACCGGGAAGGACGAAGGCCGTTCCGGTCCAGGATGGCACCCATCTGATCCCCATCAGAGAACAGGATGGATGCAGGGCCGTCCCAGGGCTCCATCATGGTTGCATAGTATTGATAAAAGTCTCTCTCTTCCGATGTTAAAGTATCATTGTGCGCCCAGGGCTCCGGGATACAGATCATGGCTGCCAGAGGAAGATCCATGCCGCTCATCATCAGAAATTCCAGCGTATTATCCAGCATGGCGGAATCCGACCCACTGGAAGAGATCACCGGCAGAACCTTCGTCATGTCCTCGGAAGACATCTGCTTTGTGGACATGGTCTCTTCACGGGCCAGCATCTTGTCCGCATTTCCCTTAATGGTATTGATCTCTCCGTTATGCACCATCAGGCGGTTCGGATGTGCCCGGTTCCAGCTGGGATTCGTATTCGTGGAGAACCGGCTGTGCACCATAGCGACAGCCGATGTATAGTCCCGGTCCTCCAGATCCGTAAAGAAGGTACGGAGCTGCCCCACCAGGAACATTCCTTTATATACAATGGTCCTGCAGGACAGGGACGGAACGTAGGTATCCACATTGCTCTGCTCGAACTCACGGCGTACCACATACAGCCTGCGGTCGAAATCGAGATCCGTCATCTCATCGGTCCGTCCGGTAAGAAATACCTGACAGATCACGGGCATGCAGTCTCTGGCCTTCTGCCCCAGCACCTCGGGAGCAGTGGTAACCTCCCGCCATGCAAGGACATGAAGCCCTTCCTTTACGGCGATGGTCTCGAACATTTTCTTCGCGCGGCGAACCGCCAGGTCACTTTGCGGCAGGAAGAACATACCCACCCCGTACTGCCGCTCTCCCGGGAGCTGCACGCCCTGCTCCAGAAGCTTTTTCACGAAAAATGCATGAGGGATCTGTGTCAGGATCCCGACGCCGTCTCCCGTCTCACCCGTGGCATCCTTTCCTGCGCGATGCTCCAGACGCTCCACGATCTTTAACGCATCATCCACCAGCTGATGGCTCTTCTCACCTTTCACATGAATGATGGCTCCGATCCCGCAGTTATCATGCTCGAAAGCCGCATCGTATAAGCCTTCCTGTCTCAGCTTTTCCTTCACAGAATTTATCACCTTAGCGTCCTGCATCATGCCAATCCTCCTCGTATCCGAACTTTCACAGCCGTGGAATAAATATCAAAAAAGCAAGGGCGTCCCAGGTAAACTACCCGAAACACCCTTGCTTCGCACATATAAAAGCCCTGCTTGCGGCTGTAATTTCTCGTTATTTGAATGTAGTATATCACTTTCTTTTCAAAAGTCAATATGGCTTTTTCTTAATTTTTGCAACAATTATTCCATTTTTCTTATAATTCTTTTGCTGCCCGGGATATCCGTGGTATCCCGGGAATTTAAGCAATAAGGTTCCAAAAAAACGGAATTCTGCTATAATTAAGAAGATTCAAGGTACATCCTGAAAGACTTACGGTAAAAGGAGCCACTGCCATGCCAAAAAAACAGCCGAACATCAAAGCACTTTTTCCCATTGCGTTATTCCTGATCCTCTATCTCGGAAATGGGATCTACTTTCAATATATCAATCCAAAGGAAGGCGTCATGGGCTTCTATGTGGTATCGGTGGTCCTGGCATTTTCTATCGCGCTGATCGCGGCATTTCTGCAGAACCGATCCCTCAGTTTCGATGAAAAGGTACATATCTGCGCCCGAGGGATCGGCGATGACAACATCGTGATCATGATGTTCATCTTTATCCTGGCCGGCGCTTTCAGCGGCATCGCAGGTGCGGCGGGCGGAGCCAACAGTACGGCAAATCTGTTGCTCAGCATCATTCCGGGACGGTTTGCGGTTCCCGGTCTCTTCCTGATCGCATGTCTTATCTCCATGTCCATGGGAACCAGCGTCGGTACCATTTCCGTGCTGGCCCCCATCGCAGTTGCGGTTGCACAGAACGGCAGTCTCAACACGACTCTCTGTGTCGGCGTTGTGGTGGGCGGCGCCATGTTCGGAGACAATCTGTCCTTCATCTCCGATACCACCATTGCAGCTACAAAGACACAGGGTGTGGAAATGAAAGACAAGTTCCGGACCAATATCCGTCTCGCGCTGCCGTCGGCCATCATCACGCTGACTATCCTGATCGTCTATGCCCTGGCAACCAACGGAGCCACCGTAGGAACCTATGACTATAATATCTGGCAGGCACTTCCTTATTTCATCGTGCTGATCCTGTCGGTCCTGGGGATCAATGTCTTCCTGGTGCTTCTCACAGGGTGCGCACTCTTTGCTCTGGTGGGAGGACTGACCCAGTCCCTCACATATTCTTCGGCCCTGGCTTCCATGGGAACCGGGATTGCCGGCATGTTTGAAACCATGATCGTCACCATCCTGGTGGCGTCCATCGCAGCTTTGATGAAAGAGAATGGCGGTTTTGAAGCGATCCTGAGGCTGATCCGAAAGAAAGCCGGATCGAAACGCGGGGGCATGTTCGGGATCGCATTTCTTACGATTTTCATGGATATCGCTACGGCAAATAACACGGTAGCCATCGTCATTTCCGCTCCCATCGCCAAGGATATCGGCCAGGAATACGGCGTGGAGCCAAGGAAGGTGGCGTCGCTTCTGGACACCTGTTCCTGTATCGCCCAGGGGATCATTCCATACGGCGCGCAGCTTCTGATAGCCGCAAATCTGGCGGGACTCGCCAGCTTCAGTCTGATCCCGTTCCTGATCTATCCTTTTGTTCTGCTCCTGTTTGTGACGATCTCCATCGTAAAGGAGAAGAATGTGAAGCGGAAGCTTTTCGATGTGATTCCATGCTTGGAAGGAGACCGCGTCACTTTGAAGCAGGTGACCGAAGCGGATGAAGAGGGGCTTCGGGAGTTGGTACGGAGCGATGCTGTATACCGGTATCTTCCCACCTTCCTTTATGAAAAGAAATATGAGGACGTTTCCTACGTGATCCGCCATCTTTACGATGAGTGTCTGAAAGAGTCCATGATCCTGGGAATATATGTAAATAATGAGTTTGCCGGACTTGCGGAACTGTATGGTTACCGGGAGGAGATGCATAAGGTCAGTGTCGGATACCGTCTTCTTGAACGTTTCTGGAGACAAGGGATCGCCACTGAAGCCCTGTCCCTGCTTATAACATACCTTACCGGAGATGCAGGGATCGAGGTCATCGCGGCGAGCACCATGGAAGAGAATAAAGCCTCCGCTGCCGTTCTGGAGAAAAACGGCTTCTCCCTGGTATCTTCCACCTCCCTGGAGGATTGGGGCTATGAGGAACCGTTGGCAACATATAAATGGATCCGATGATCCGCCTCACATGAAACGCGAGGGGCGTCTGTCGTACTCAGGCGAAGGATACATTTCCTGTACTCCGTTAGTATTCACACAAAAAACACTTGTTTTTCTGACCAACCTGATATATCATATTTACACGCGTAGAACCGCGTCTTGTTCATAACCGATGGATTACTGAATGGCAAAGCAAAGGGAGTACTATACCCTTTTTGCCCTTCAGTAATCCATCGGTTTTTTCTATGCCTGTCGCTGCTCTTTGACAACTGAATCCACTTCGGGCCGTACGGACCCGCCGGCGAAGTTACGCCATGATCTTCCATGTGAAGGGAGCGAACCAGGGCGACCGGAGTGCGGGGGCGTTCTGCGCCTCGATACGCATGGCAGACTGTGGAGACCGAAACGCCTGTGAAGACTGGCGTTTCGGTATAACACCATTTTATATTCGTCGACAGGCTATACAGAGATAACTGCACTGATCTGAAAATCCTTTCAGGCAGGATCCAAATCAGACACTGCCTGATCACAATCGGAGGTACAGCATATGAACAAGTATATGATCCTGAATAACAGAGAAACTTCGAATCGGACAAGCTTCCTGTTCGAGGAAGGATATTTCGAGGCACAGAAACTAAGGTCAAACTCATCCACCGTCTGTGAACGGATGATCAACACCGTCGCACATTTTCCGACAGAAGGGTTCCTCGGGTTACAGTTTGACTTTCAAAGCACTCTCTCCGTCTCCGGAGAATTCTTCACAAGTCCGGGTGTGACCATATCCGTTGCAGATTATGGGTGGATCTTCTGCCAGGGACTGGTACTTGGCAAAACACCCCGGACCGTTCAGAAGAAAAAAGCTCCCGAACAGATGAGAGTGTACCGCCTGAGACCGGTTTCTGATGATCCAAATGATAATGCGGATATCCCGGACGCTGAGCCGGAAGAGGATTATTACTATGACTCTGACCGGAGAAAAGAAAGGAAACGCATGTCCAATGTCCGGGAAATGCTCCGAATGCTGGCAGATTATCGTGCGATCCTGCAGATCCTTACAGAGAATACGCCGGAAGCCGGATCCGGTCACGGAACGCTTCTTATCCGTCTCCGGGGCGAAATGCCGATCCGGATGCAAGCCATCTTATCCATGGTATTTCCCGGCACTTTCATGGAAGATGTCACTGGAGGAGACCTGTCGGGTGCGGATCCCCATCTTTCGGACCGGACCTTTTATTACAACATCTCTCTTCTGCTTCGTTCTTTGATAAAAATGGTTTCCGGGGATGAGCAGAGAAATCATGAGAAGCCGGAGACATCCGCATCCACGGATCCTGATTTGGATCAGTTGTCCAATCCGGAGCCGATGTCCGAGCCTGATGAAGATCTGTTCTACCCTCCCGAAAATACTGATCCGGAGCTTTCGGAAGATACTTCAATCGACACGTTGGACCTGACTGTTCGATCTTATAACTCTCTGATGCGAAGAGGCATCTCAACCATCAGCGAACTTGCCTCCGTGAGTGAGGAAGAGCTGATGCATATCCGTGGGCTGAACGAGGCATGCCGGATGGAAATTCGGGAGAAACTTCGTCAGATCCGGGAACATATAAAGAAGCTTGCCACTTCCGAAGAGATACTGGACAGTCTGGTTGGACTGGAAGAGGTAAAAGCACAGGTTCGGAAGATCGTGGCATTTTCGAAGATGAAGAAAGACATGCTGGAAAGCGGCATGGAAAATGTCTCCATGGTACTGAACATGGAATTCACCGGGAACCCCGGCACAGCCAAAACCACCGTTGCCAGGATCCTTGCCGATCTTCTGTTCCGGGCCGGCCTTCTGACCTGCAAAAAAGTGCTTGAAGTCGGAAGATCGGATCTGGTGGCCAAATATGAAGGCCAGACCGCCGAGAAGGTAAGTGATGTGTTCCAAAGAGCCAAAGGAAGGCTTCTCTTCATCGACGAAGCGTACTCCCTGGTCGAGGCCAACCAGCGTGGGTACGGCGACGAGGCCATTGACGCCATCGTGCAGGAGATGGAAAACCACCGAGAAGAGACCATCGTGGTCTTTGCAGGGTACCCGGAACCTATGAAAGAATTCTTCGACAGAAACCCGGGACTTCGGTCCAGAGTTCCGTTCCGGATCAGCTTTCCCGATTATTCTGCCATGGAAATGCAAAGCATCGTACAGATGGAGGCGAAGAAACGCGGATTCCGGATCCATCCGGATGCAGAGGATACGATCCTCTCCATCTGTGAATCCGTGAGCGGTGATCCGGGAGCAGGCAACGGACGTTTCTGCCGGAACCTTGTGGAGTACTCGATCCTTGAATATGCGGAACGGGTATACGGTTCCCCGGAAACGCCCGAAACCGAGGCGGATAAGACCCCGTCCGCTCCGAAAACCTTCGAACTTCTGACCAGGGACTTTCTGGGATTTGCAGTCCCAAAGAAAGACAAAAAAACTCCCATCGGGTTTATCGCCTGATGGGAGATACTCCTCACTTCCGATTTACGGG
>CAMPAX010000135.1 GCA_946633495.1 uncultured Lachnospiraceae bacterium
TGGAAGGCTTCTCCATCGTGAAGGAGATCTACGTACCGAAGAAGATCATCAATATCGTAGTAAAACCGCAGTAAACCCTGCCCTCTGAAATGAGGCTTCGTTAAAGAACTAAAACAAGAACAAAAACACAAAATGAAAACACCCTGCTTCCGACGGGATAATGTCGGAGCAGGGTGTTTTTAATGCTGTATGAAAGTTACGGGCGATCGGCGCCCGGACGGTCAGTCCGTACTTTGGTATTTCGGGAAGTGTTTCCGGAAGGTTACGATAAAGAGGATCACTGCAAGAGTAGCTGCAATGTAGTCTGTGACGGGCTGCGTCATGGCTGCCATCTTTGCCGTGTCAAAAAGATTCGTAAAGATGATCAGCATGGGGTAGTAAATGATGCCCTGCCGGGAGATCGAAAGGATCAGAGAAGGGATCATGGCACCCGTGGACTGGATGGCATTGATCATGACGAAGAGGATACCGAGCACCGGACCTGACAGGATGTAGACCCGGGAGAAGGTAAAGCCATAATCATAGGCGCTGGGTTCCTCCAGGATGAATCGTACCAGAGGACCGGCGAAGATATAGCAGACTAAGGTCATGACGATGCTTGTTATAAATGCAAATATCAGTGTAAAGCGAAGAACCGCGAGGTACCTTTTCCGCATCCTGGCACCGTAACAAAAACCCAGCAATGGCTGGATCCCGATGCCGATGCCGATCAGGAGCATCACGGCGATGGTATTTACCTTCATGGCTACGCCGAGACCGGCAACCGCCATGTCGCCGTAATTGGCCATAACCTTATTGATCACGATGTTGGAGGTGCTCATCAGCACAGAGTTCAGCGCTGCAGGGATACCGATGGCCAAAACGCCCAGAGAGACTGCCCGGTTCAAGGTGAAATATCGCGGGCGCAGGGACAGCATGGAGCCTTTGGAACAGAGGTGCGCCATATAGAAGACGGTGGAAACCACATTTCCGAGAACCGTTGCAAGGGCGGCACCGGCTACGTCCCATCCGAGTCCCAGGATCATGATGGGATCCAAAATGATATTTACCAGGTTTCCCACGATCATACCGGTCATGGCAGTCTTGGGATGCCCTTCGGCGCGGATGATATTGCTGAAGGCATTGCTGATGATCAGGAAGGGGATACCGAAGGCTACGATGGTAAGATACTGTTTGGTGAATTCCAGAGAATCGTCACTGGCACCCACAGCCCGGGCTACCGGCTCTGCATAAAAAAGGATCCCAACCGTGGAGATCACACCGATGACGGTGCCTCCCCAAAAGCAGAAAGAAGATGCCCGCTTCGCCATGTGATAATCTCCCTCCCCCAGCTTTCTGGAAATAAGAGAGGTGCCTCCGATCCCGAACAGCATTCCGATGGCCATAAACAGCAGGAATACGGGAGTGGCAAGCGACACGGCGGTTACCATCAGGGCGTCCCTGGTCTGTCCGATGAAGACGGTATCTGCCAGGTTATACAGAAGTACCATCAGCATACTGATGATGGACGGTATGATATTTGCAAAGACGGCTTTCGGGACAGGGGCGTCACGAAAAAACGTCATGGATTTTTCATTTGGGTTCATGTTTTTTTCCTGATCTTATGAAATGTCTGTGGGAATGAAAGGAGTTTCCTGCCCCGGAACAGGTGCGGCGGGGAAGGTGGTGGAACTCACCATTCGAAAACAGGCAGGGTTCGTGAAACAACCTACACATTATAGACACTTTACCGGGATTTGTAAATACAGAACCTGCCATCGATCGGTACTCTGTATTTCTGTTATCCGGATCTTTGAAAAGGATTTGTATAAATGTATCTTTTGTGGTAAGATGGGAAAGATTATGAGGACTTGAACATAAGTACAACAGGCGGTTTCTTCAGGGGGTTCTATGAAGTTCAATAAGGATTGGTTGAAATACAAATGGGTGGAAAATGCACTGGCGCTCTGTGTCGGTGTGCTTTTCTTTGTTTTGCTTTGGAATTTCGGCGCGGTTTTCGGCGCGATCGGCAGAGTTTTCAAATTCATGACGCCGGTTATCATCGGTGCGGCCATCGCCTATATCATTGATCCGCTGGCAAGACTGTTTGAGCATCATCTGTTCGGAAAGCTGAAAAAATGGCAGCTTCGCCGCATGCTTGCGGTAATCCTCGCGCTGTTGATCATTTTGGCGCTGGTGGTTACGCTCATCGCATATCTGGTACCGCAGCTTGTTGACAGTATCAAACAGTTTGTGGAGAATCTGGATGGATATTCAGCATCTCTGAAAGAGTTCCTTCGTGGGCTTTCCGATAAACTTGGCAAGTTCAATCTGGCCGGTATCAATGACTTTTTGGATAATCTGGTCACCAACATCGTGAACTGGATCGGAGACAATAAGGAAGTGATCGTGAATAAGGGTATTGATTTCGGTACCGGCCTTATCACATTCCTGTTGGGCGTGATCCTTGCGATCTATTTCCTCTTCGGAAAATATTTCCTTCTTGCAGGTGCAAAAAGATTCTGCCGCGCAGCCATGCCTCAGGAGCGCTACAAATCCACCATGCAGTTTTTCAACCGCTGCAACCGGATCATGACGCGATATGTGGCATGTGACGTGCTGGACGGAATCATTATCGGCGTTGTTAACGGCATCTTCATGGCCATCATGGGTATGCCGTATGCGATCCTGATCTCTGTCGTAGTAGGCGTGACAAACCTTGCACCGACCTTCGGTCCGTTGGTGGGTGCCGTGATCGGAGGGCTGATCCTGCTTCTCGTAAATCCGGTATATGCACTGATCTTCCTGGTATTTACACTCATCCTTCAGACCATTGACGGATATGTGATCAAGCCGAAGCTCTTCGGAGATTCCCTGGGCGTATCCAGTGTCATGATCCTGGTATTCATCATTCTTGGAGGACGGATGTTCGGGATCATGGGCGTGCTGCTGTCCATCCCCATTGCAGCTATCGTCGATTTCTCTTATCATGATTATGTCCTGGCCCGTCTGGAACGAAAGCGAGGAATCTCGGACGGCGATGATGAGACACCGGAGTCGGAGAGCAAGAAAGCCATGCAGGAGCTTTCGGAGAAGGAACAGGACCGCGAGGAACGGAGAGAAGAGCGTAAGGAACTCCGAAAGAATGAGAAGGAGCAGGAACGTCTCGAGAAAGAAATTGAGCGGCAGGCGAAGGAACAGGAACGTTTGGAACGTGGTGAACGTTCCGGCATAAAGGGAATACTGGATCGTCTGAAAAATGATGATGACGATGATAAAGAAAAATCTGCATCGGGCAGCGGACGCGGTTCGAAGGAGGAGAAGGGAGATACTTCGGAGCTAAGATCCGCTGAAAAAGACACTTGGAATCCGAAAAATCCCAGGAACGAGAAATAACACTTGAAAACGCATAATAAATAGGATATAATCTCCATTTGGATTTTGCGCCGTCGGTTATCATCGATGAGCGGGTCTGAATGGAGATTTTTTTGAATCCTGTTCTTATCTATTGGTTCTAACAATCATATCAAAAGGAGAGTTTGTCATGAGCGAAGCGAAAGCACAGTCCGGCGGCTGGAGACAGAATAAATGGGTCCGCGCCGCTATCCCTGCATTACTGCTGCACTGCAGTATCGGTACCGTATACTGCTGGTCACTGTTTTCTGAAGGAATAGCCAAGCATATCGGTTTTTCCAAGGGAGCTACAGAATGGGCCTTCAGCTTTGCCATTTTCTTCCTGGGAATGTCAGCTGCCTTTCTCGGTAACTTTGTAGAGAAGGATATTCACAAGTCTTCACTGATCGCTACGATCTGCTTCTCTCTTGGTATGGCACTGACAGGTCTTTTCATCTATCTCGGCGGACCGGATCAGTCGCTTCACGGAAGCCCCATCGTTCTGATCGGTATTTATTTCAGCTATGGTTTTATCATGGGTATCGGACTGGGTACCGGATATCTGTCCCCCGTCAAGACGCTGATGCTGTGGTTTAAGGACCGTAAGGGTCTGGCAACCGGTCTTGCGGTTGCAGGATTCGGTGCGGCAAAGGCCATCGCCAGCCCCATCATGGAGTCTCTGCAGGAGAGCGTGGGCATTTATAAAATGTTCTGGATCCTGGCAGGCGTATATTTCGTTATGATGTTCGTAGGACACCTGCTTCTGGCGAAGCCTGCCGGCTGGCATGAGCCCCAGGGCAAGGGTGAGAAGCCGAGCATCATGGCAACTCTTAAGACCAAGCCTCTTGGAAATTACATCGGTATCTGGCTGATGTTCTATATCAACATCACCTGCGGTCTGGCACTGATCTCTCAGGAGAAGTCCATCGTAAAATGTATCGGACTCATCGGTTCTGTCGGCGTGATCTCTACCTTCTCCGCGATCTTCAATGCAGGCGGCCGTCTCGGCTTCTCTGCATGGGCAGATACCATGAAGGACAGAAATACGATCTACAAGCTGATCTTTATCCTGTCCATCGTATCTACCGTTCTTGTTATGGTTACACAGGGTATCAAGACAGGAGAGGGCAATACGCTTCTTATCATTCTTGTTATCGCGCTGATCATGATCGTAAATGCAGGCTACGGCGGAGGCTTCTCCAATGTTCCCACACTTCTTTCCGACCATTACGGCATGGGGTCCATCTCGGCGATCCATGGTATCACCCTTTCCGCATGGGCATTTGCAGGTCTTACCGGAAACCAGGTTGCAAACCTGATCGTTCAGAAGACGGATACATGGTTATATGATGTTGGAAATCATGTATACAAGACGGCAGCGGAGGCGGAGGCTCTTGGGATCGATATCACGGCTCCCGGCATTGACAAGATCAGCCCGGACGGTTATCAGAACGTACTTTACTTCACACTGGCGCTGTATGTTGTAGCCCTTCTGCTTTGCTTCTTACTTGTCCGTCCGACGGAGAAGGCACTGGAAGCCAGGAGAGCAAAGAAGGCAGCACAATAATCCCGGAATCCATGCCTGTATCCGTATGTAGAATCCGGCAGTATAAAAAAATAACACGGATCCTGCCGTGAAATCGGCAGATTTGACAAAAAGAAAGAAGTGGCTTTGCGCCACTTCTTTTTTGCACGGAAAGAGTGTATAATTCATATGTTTGACGCGCACGGGTTTGAGTAAGATCTATGAGTACAATTTATAAGAAGACAGGAATCTGCAATGAAAAAAAGGTTACCTATTATTCTTGGACTTACCCTGATCGTTCTGCTGACGGCAGGACTGCTTTTTTTTCCTTTCGGAAAGGAGGATGCAGGGGATAGCCCGGATATACAAAGGAACAGAGAGGAGATTTCGGAACCGGTCGGGGAGAAAAGCAGCGGCACCGGGCAGGAGCTTCCGCATGCCACGGAAGAGACCGTTCCCGGCGGGGCAGTTTCGACGAGCGAGATCCCGACAGAAGTCCAAACAGAAACCGAAACAGAAGAGGTTACGGAAGCTTTGGTGAGCGGATCCGGTCCCCATAATGGAAGTCTCGGCAGCAGCTACACGATCCCGGATGGCTTCTATGACAAGTCGCCGAAATCCCATGAGGAAGGTTACTATTATATCTATGAGAATCCGGAACGGGATATGCTGCTTCAGGTGGCTGAGTTCCATCTGGAAAATCAGAGGGTCGGTTTTGACGGAGAATATACGGTGCTGCATAATATGTACCGAAATGATCCCGGGAGCTATGTGATCCGCGATGAAAAGGAGAATCTTCATTACCTGATCTCGGGATACACACAGGATGAGAGCAGAGTATTCTATATCGAAGGGTATAAATACCCGGACAGGAACGAGGTTCAGATCTACAGCGAATACCCGAATGATGAATGGAAGGATACCTGTGACGAATATCTGGATCAGCTTCTGAACAGCTATCAGTATTTCTTCGTATCGAATCCGGATCAGAAGCAGACGGAAGAAGAGGAGAACAGTTTATATGAGACCGAGTGATATCAGTGAGATCAAACAATTATATCGCCTGGATCCGGAGCAGTGTAATATTCACCGGATCAGCGGCTGCTTTGTAAATGGCGAGAAGGAGAAGGTGGTTCAGTTCACCGAAACCTTTCGGCTTCTTCCGGAGGAAGAGCGTTTCAAGTATCTGGAGATTTTCCGGAAATGTCTGTCCGGAACCAAGGATAAGAATCTGATCCTGCTCCGCCCTCATTTCGAATTGGGCGAGGCACCGGAGGAGGAACCTGTCGATGCAACGAAGCTTCTACGGGAGCTTATCGATACGGATCTGGAAGATGAGACGGTGCTGCAGACCTTTTATGATAAGGTGATCGAAAGCTACCGTTATGAAGATAATTATCTGATCCTTCTGGCCCGCCAGAACTATGATGTGCCGGGGAGGACCACGGATGGAATGGAACTGGAGGATGGTTCAGAGG
>CAMPAX010000136.1 GCA_946633495.1 uncultured Lachnospiraceae bacterium
TTTCGGGCAGGTTTCGGGCAGGTTTCAAACGCACCCACTTCACATTAGTATTTGATTCTGCTATAATACGAAAATAGCTTTTCGGTACGGAATCGAAATGATGATCCGGAGCGATGATCGGAATCATGATGAAAGTGATGTTAAGAAAGGGTATCAGCCTATGAAGGTGGGAGAAGACAGGCGGATCAAGGCTGTGATCCGGAAGCTGGGACGGGACATTCTTGTCACGGAATCCTTTCAGTCGGAAGAAAAGTACATACAGCACGGCGAGATCACCTGCTATGAGCATTCTCTGGCCGTCACATACATGAGCGTCTGGCTGGCCGCCAAACTAAGGCTGAAGGTGGATCTTTCAAGCGTTGTGCGCGGTGCCCTGCTCCATGACTATTTTCTGTATGACTGGCACGATGATGAGCCCTGGCACCGGCTCCACGGATATCACCATGCCCGCACATCACTGATCACCGCCAGCAGGGACTTCCCGCTCAACCGGACCGAAAAACAGATCATCTTCCGTCACATGTTTCCTCTGAACATCAGCCGTTTTCCCAACAGCAAGGAGGTTGCTCTGGTCTGTATCGCGGATAAGATCTGTGCCACCATCGAGACCATCCGCCGTTCAAAATACGATCCGGTGATCTACCGCGGGCTTCGGCTGCCCATTGAAAAGCCCATGCCGCAAATGGACACACGAGCGTCCATACTTGAAGAATTATAGTTTTTTGGATTTTTGATCAGGAGGAACAGCAATATGTCATACGCAAGCGCAGGAGAAATCAGCAGACAGATCCATAAACTTGCAAATCTGTGCGTGACAAACAACCAGATCGATCCCGGCCTGTACGACGTCTATCAGGTGAAAAAGGGCCTCCGGGAACCCAGCGGAAAGGGTGTCCTGACAGGACTCACCGAGATCTCCACCGTAAACGGCAACCGCGAGGTGGACGGGAAGATCGTCCCCATCGAAGGAGAGCTTTATTACCGGGGCATCAACATTCAGGATCTGGTGAACGGATTCACAAAGGACGGCCGGTTCGGTTATGAGGAGACGGTCTATCTTCTTCTCTTCGGAAGCCTTCCGGACAAGGACGAGCTGGATCACTGGAACCGCCTGATGTCGCATGCGCGCCGGCTTCCCGATGATTTTCTGGAAGATATGGTTCTGAAATCTCCGAACAAAGATATCATGAATGCCATGGCGCGTTCCATCCTTGCCCTGAACTCCTATGACAAAAATCCGGATGACCTTTCGATCCCCAACGTTCTTCGTCAGTCCATCAAGCTGATCGCTACGATTCCGCTGATCGCGGCTTACTCTTACCTGGCGTACCGCCACTATATGCAGAACCGCGGGCTCTACATTCATAATCCGAAGCCGGAGCTGTCCACGGCTGAAAACCTGCTCCGCATCATGCGGCAGGATAAAAAATTCACCCCTCTGGAAGCCCAGCTTCTGGATATCGCTCTCGTGCTTCATGCAGAGCACGGCGGCGGCAATAATTCCACCTTTACCACCCACGTGGTAACCTCCTCCGGTACCGACACCTACTCTTCCGTAGCCGCATCCCTTTGTTCCCTGAAGGGGCCGAAGCACGGCGGCGCGAATATCAAAGCGAAGAAAATGTTCGACGAGATGAAGAAGGAGATCCGGGACTGGAAGGACGATGAAGAGATTTCCGCCTATCTGCTGAAGATCCTCCGTAAGGAAGCTTTCGACAAGTCCGGACTGATCTATGGGATCGGGCATGCGATCTACACCATTTCCGATCCCAGAGCAAAGATCCTGGAGCATTACACCAAGCTGCTGGCGGAAGAAAAAGGCCGTATGGACGAATTCAATCTGCATCAGGCAGTTGCGCGTCTGGCACCGGACCTTATGCGTCAGGAACGCAAAATGTACAAGCCGGTGTCTCCGAACATCGATTTCTACAGCGGCTTTGCTTACAACATGATGGGTCTGCCGGATGAATTCATCACGCCCCTCTTCGCCATTGCCCGGGTGGCCGGCTGGTCCGCTCACCGGATCGAAGAGCTGACCTGCACCAACAAGATCATCCGTCCGGCATATATGTCAGTTGCACGCCAGACGGGTTATACGCCTCTGGAGGATCGCTGATCCCCGCTAAAAAACAGGAGATGCCGGATCATTCCAGCATCTCCTGTTCGATTGTATCCAGCTGTTCTTTCAGCCTGGTACGCGCCTCGGCGATCTTTGCGGGATCCTGCCCATCCATCACGGTCTCAAACTCCCGGAGATGATACTCGATCCGAAGCCGCATGTCGCCGGTGGCCTCTTCATACATCCGATCGCCCCGGGCCATCAGATAACGGTTCTCCTCCTGCTCTCTGGGCGGGATCTTCAGATCCGCCAGCTGGTCCAGCCGGCGTTCGATCTCTTCATCCGTCAGTTCATTTCCTTCATTTCGGATAACGATCCTTTTCTGCGCTTTTGTGGAAACCACGGTCACAACGACTTCCAAAATGGAATTCACATCATACGTAAATGTGATATCCGCCGCTTCCTGACCCTCCGATGCCCTGGGTACCGGGATCTCCAGTTCTCCCAGACGTACATTGTTCATTGCCAGCCGGCTCTCCCCCTGCAGCACCACCACCCGGATCGCCGTCTGGCCTTCCGACGCGGTATAAACACGGTGGGTCCTGCTGACCGGGATCACGGTATTCCGCTCAATGATCGGCAGATAATGCCCCGGTTCCTTTATCCCGCCCGGCTTTGTCACGCAGACCTCGGTTCCGAGAGTGAAGGGGCATACATCCGTGAGGATCATTTCCTTCACTGCTTCCGAACGTTCCTTCATGGCTCCCTGAAGGGCGGCGCCGATGGCTACCACCCGGTCCGGATCGATCCCGGTATTGGGGATCCTTCCGAAGGTTTTGCTTACGAAACGCCGAAGAATGGGCAGCTTTGTTGCGCCCCCCACCAGAAGCACCTCTCCGATATCCGACAGATGTACATTTGCGTCCTTCAGGGACCGTTCGATGGGCTTCTTCAGCTTCGCCAAAAGGACCTGGCAGGCACGTTCATATTCATCGATCCCGATCTCCATGCTGTGTTCCTCACCCTTCAGGGTACACCGCATGACAACCTTCTCCTTCTCGGAAAACTGCAGTTTTGCGGTCTCTGCCGCTTTTCTGAGAACCGCTTCTTCTTTCTCGGACAAGGCAGAGTCCTCGATTCCCTGCTCCGTCAGAAACAGGCGCATCAGTACATCCGTGAAATCCTCGCCGCCTAAGAAATTATCTCCGGCTACCGCCCGGACTTCCATGATATTTTCAAACTGTTCCAGTATGGACACGTCAAATGTGCCGCCGCCCAGGTCAAATACGAGATATTTGGAATCCGCGTCCTTCTGATGGATCCCATAGGCGATGGCCGCTGCCGTCGGTTCGGACACGATCCGTTCCACACGGAAGCCCGCCAGCTCCCCGGCCTCCTTCGTGGCACGGCGCTGCGCGTCATTGAAATATGCCGGCACACTGATCACTGCCTCCTCCACAGGCTTTCCAAGAAAGCTTTCCGCATCCTCCTTTAAAGAAGAAAGGATCAGTCCGGACAGCTGCGTCGCGGAGAAGTTCCGCTCTCCCAACCGGAACACCCGCTCCGTCCCCATGCTTCTCTTAAATACGGATACGGATTCATGCGGATGGGTCACGCTTCGCTCCACTGCGGTTTTTCCGATATACACTTCGCCTCCGGCATCCACGCTGATCACAGAGGGAGTAAGATATTCTCCCAGACGGTTGGGGATCACCACCGGATCCGTGCCGTCAAAATATGCGATCAGACTGTTGGTCGTGCCGAGATCTATTCCTACGATCATTCCACACCTCGTATCAGGATCCTGCCCCAGGCAGAATCCCGCATTCTGTCCATTTTCCGATATTTCAAAGCATAAGCCCTGAAGGCATCCGCACTACCCCCGTCCGCTTTGCAGACGTTCGATCATGCTTTGCAAAGAAGCGTCATACCCTCTGGAGTCGGCTGCTTTCTGAAAGGCCAGCAGCGCCTCACTGCGCTTCTTCTCCGCCAGAAAGAGCCAGCCCAGTTCCTCATACGCTTCGGAGACGATCTGATTCAGCCCCTCACTCTCCGGAAGCTCACGGAAGACCTCCGTAAGGATCTCATGGGCCCGTTCATAGGCTTTCTCCGCCCGCAGTGCCTGAGCCAGACGGATTCGTGCTTCCTTTGCGTCCGACACCGTATTATAAGAGTGCTCCAGACTGGACACATACCGCTGAACCCGCCCGCGTCCGCTGAACTGCCGCGAGGCACATTCCGCCATATATCCCAGGTAACGGTATTTCAGATTCGGTTTCCGGTTCGAAGCGGTAAGAAGATTCTGTTCCGCTTCCTTATATTTTTTCTTTAAGAGCTGTAAATGCCCCAGCAGTTCGTACTGGTAAGCGGTTGCAGCGGAATCCCCGCGGGTTTCGCATTCCTCCGCTTCCCGAAGAACCTTGCTCAGTCCCTCCAGGTCCCCGGCATGAAACCGGACTCTGCAGAGCAGGTCATACATCTGGCTCTTCTCCTCCGAGCCCCATTTCCAGGTACGGATGATCTCCTCGGCCTGGCGGAACAGTCCGACACAGGTAAGGAGTTCGATCTGCTCCATCACAAGTTCTCTGGAATGCATTCCCTCGTCCAGCATTTTGCGGATCATTTCCTGAGCCGTCTGATACTGCCGGAGAATGATCAACGCTCTCAGCTGCTGCACAAGAGCTTCCTCTTTCTGCTCCACATTCTCAGCAAGCCGTACCGCCTGCTCCAGGATCTCCAGCGCATCTGCCGGAAAATGTACATCCAGCAGCATCCGGCCTGCCACCATGCAGCCCAGCCGTTCTTCCTTCGCAAGGTCCGCGGCCAAAAGCAGCACATCCCGGCATTCGGAATGCCGTCCCAGCTGCATAAGGCAAAATCCCTGATTCAGCAGGCAGCGATGATCTGTTTCTGTCTCACCCTGCTTCCTGTATTCCTGAAGAGCCTCTTCAAAACGGCCCACCTTCTTATACATAAACGCCAGCCGCTGGTGAAGGTTCGGACTCTTCCGGTTTTCCTTTACCGCCGCCTCATACATCCGGATGGCGTCCGCAGCATTTGTCCTGGAGGCATAGACATCCCCCATCAGACGGTATACTTCGTCACGTTCCTCCAGATCCGAGTTGTCCGATCCTCTCCCGGTGAGGTGCTCGATCACCGGACCCAGTTCTTTCTCCACCGCGTCAAAATCCTCGGATTCCTCCATCGCAGCTTTGGCAAGGATCAGCCGTGCGGTGTCGCTTTCGGGATTCAGATCCATATATCTTTTTGCGGTCTCTCTTGCTTCCTTTATGTTTTTCACCCGAAGGTAACACTTCGCCAGCACATAGTAAGGATCCGAAGCATAGGGATAGATGCTGATGGCACGCTCCGCATTTTCCATGGCCTGCTGTATAAATCCCATGGCAAAGTCACATTTTGCCCGGAAATTCAATGCCTGAAAATTCCGGGGAGATCTCAGTTCCAGTTCACGGCAGGCCTCCACCCCGGCTTCATAGTTTCCGGAGAGGTATTCCAGCGCACAACGCTCCTCCATGGTAACCAGATACTCATCGTGTTTTTGTGTCATGGCAGATTCGATGTAGGTCCGCGCCTCATCGTACTGCTGCATCTGCATATAAGCAACCCCGATCAGGGTGCACGCGTAACCGGCTCTTTTCCGGACAGCGATGGATTCTTCGGAAGTATCCTCCTCCGGGATATCCCGGATGGCCTCCAGCCAGAGCCTCAGTGCCTGAAGCGCTTCCCCGGAATTATGAATCGAGAGCTCCGATCTTCCGAGATAATTGAAATACCCCGCTCTTCTGATCGGATCCTCCGGAACCGGAGCCTCCTTCAGCACCCGGATCGCATCCTCAAACCGATAGCTCTGATAATAGGCCGCCGCAAGTTCCACACGTATTTTAATATTTTCCGGTTCTTCTCCTATCTTTGCTTCCTTCTCCCGGATGATCCCCTCACATGCAGCCAATACTTCCGAACGGAAATATCCGTCATAGGGCATTTCCTGCAGCAGATCAAAAAAAGCATCTCTTGCTTTTTCGTACTGACCTCTTTGGATCATCAGCTCGGCAAAGCGCCCTTTCAGGAAATACTGTGCCCCGCAGAGTTTCTCCGCTCTCCGGTAGTAATTTTCCGCCTCATCGATCCGGTCCGTATGCTGGAGGATATCTCCTTTGGTGATCAGCACATTCACTGATCCGGGATACTCCTGCTCGATCCGGTCCAGCTCC
>CAMPAX010000137.1 GCA_946633495.1 uncultured Lachnospiraceae bacterium
GGTATGTTATGCAAATCCGAAGAAGGCGAAGGAAGAACTGGGTTGGGAAGCGAAGTTCGACCTTACCCGGATGTGCAGGGATTCCTGGAGATTTGCCGTGGCTTATAACAAAGAAAATCCGTAAGATCGTATGTAATATGGAATAGGAGAAAGAAACCTTGAGCAGAGTTGATTACCGCGCAAAAGCGAAACGCCGCAGGCTCATCCTGTATATCATTATCACAGTGGCGGTTTTGATCTTTCTGATCTTCTTCCTCTCGAAAACCATGTCAAACAAGGAGGCGAACCGGGAGGCCGGCATCGAACAGTTTCGGGAAGGGAATTACCAGCAGGCGATAGCCGGCTTTCAAAGAAGTCTGGCTGAAGAACAGTGGTTTTCCGAAAAGATGGATTTAGATACCCGGATGTATCTTGCGACGGCATTTCTCAGGCTGGAGAAATATCAGGACGCCATCGACTGTTACAGGAAACTGCAGCAGGAGAATGACGGGACCATCAATAATGAGCTGATATTGTCCATGCAGGAGACGGCGGAAGCCAAAGCGGCCATTCAGGCCGGCGGTGCCGGGATTTTAAGTGATGACACCATCAACCGCCTGGAACGTCTGGCTCCGGACCAGCCGTATCTTTATCTGCAGCTGGCATCGGCATATAATCGAAAGAAAGATATGGATGCGGCGCAGCAGGCACTGGCAGCCTATTTGGATGTTCGCCCCGTCAACACTTATGTGGCATATGAACTGTCCACGATCTATATGAAAAAGGGGAACCTGGATGCGGCACAGAACCTGATCGATCAGGGACTTTCCTGTGAGGACGAGACCTATACGGATCTTTTGGAGTATAACAGTGCGGTGCTCCTTGAGGAAAAGGGAGATTATGAGGGCGCTTTTAAGAAACTGGAAGAGCTGCATGATCTCTATAAGGATAATGAAATCATTACGAAGGAATATGAATTCCTGTACACCCGGATACATCCGAATACCGAACCGGTGAACCCGAACAATGATGCATTGGAAGATAATTCCGGTTATTGATCCATAGATCATTGTCATAGATGCACTGTCACGGAGTTGTGTGAAATGCCGAAATCACTTCCTGAAAATTTCAGAATTCGTTTCCGGAATATGCTGGGAGATGAGGAACTTGCAAAGTATGAAGAATGTCTGCAGCTCCCCATGGAGCATGGTCTCCGCGTGAATACCCTGCGTATGACCCCGGAGGAGTTTCGGAAGATCGCTCCCTGGAAGCATCTTTCAAAAACAGGAGAAGAAATGGGGCTTTCTCCCGTGCCCTGGTGTAAAAGCGGGTTTTATCTGGATGATCACTCCCGCGTGAAGGCTGAACCGGATCAGGGGGTATCTGCAGCCGCACCTTCCAGGCACCCGCTCTATTATGCGGGAGCATATTATCTGCAGGAGCCCAGTGCCATGCTTCCGGCAGCAGCCCTTCCGGTCTCTCCAGGGGACCGGGTATTGGATCTTTGTGCCGCACCCGGCGGGAAATCCACGGCTCTGGCGGAAAAGCTTCGGGGAAGAGGACTTCTGGTATCCAACGATATCAGTGCCAGCCGGGCCAAAGCACTGATCAAGAATCTGGAATTATTCGGTGTTGAAAATGCGGTTGTGACCGCGGAAACACCAAAGCGGCTTGCTTCTCATTTTCCGGATTACTTTGATAAGATCCTGATCGATGCGCCCTGTTCCGGCGAGGGCATGTTCCGGAAAACTTCGGCCATGATCACGGACTGGACGGAGGAGAAGACAAGGGAATATGCATTGCTTCAAAGAGAGATCGCAGGATATGCCATACGGATGCTGAAACCAGGAGGAATGCTCCTTTATTCGACCTGTACCTATGCGCCCGAAGAGGACGAAGGGACCGTTCTGTATCTTTTGAATCTTCCGGAAGCGAAGGAGAAGGGCCTTCGATTAAAACCGATCCCGGCTTCACCGGGCTTCCTTCCCGGAAATGCCGGCTGGTTGAAAGAAGCACCTGATGATACGTCTATATTATTAAATGAAGCGGATCTGCTTCACTATACGATGCATCTCTATCCTCATCGTTTACGGGGAGAAGGGCATTTTGCGGCGCTTTTCGGATCCGGGCCATTGGCAGAAGACGAGATCCCTCAGGATGTAAATACGGAGTCTTACGGGGAGAGTGCCGAGGACTGCGGAAATATCAGAAAACCCATGGATATCTCATCCATACGTAAGAAATATCAGGAATTTTATGAATTTGCTTCTATGATCCGAAAAGATTGGGACATCTCCCGGATGAAGCTGTCCCAGGGGTATTTATCCCTGCTTCCCGATGCCGTGGGAACGGAACGGGAGTTGGCAGGCCTTCGCGTGCTTCGGAGCGGCCTTTTTCTCGGAGAGATCCGGAAGAATCGGTTTGAACCGTCTCAGGCACTTGCGATGACACTTACGCCGGAGTCATTTTCCAATACATTAAATCTCTCTTTGGGGGATGACAGAGTCCTTCGTTATCTGAAGGGAGAAACCCTGGAAATCAGGGGACCTGAGGTGCAGGACGGCTGGGCTTTGGTGGCGGTGGAAGGCCTTCCCTTAGGGTTTGGAAAAGCAAAATGTGGGAGCATGAAGAATAAGCTTCTGCCGGGCTGGCGGATGAACTAAGAGAAAACGTATGGTTTTTGCATGACGGATTCATGATTGATTAAGGACAGGATCATGGGGAATAAAGGAAATTACGGTTACGCGCGAAAATTAAAAAGAAAACGTTTGATGCTTATGCTGGCATGCTTTCTGTTCATCCTTACGGATGTGATCATCAGCCTGGTTTTTTTCCAGACACGAAAAACGCTGTTTGTGGTTCTGGCGGCAGTTATGTCCATACCGTTTGCGAAAAACCTGATCGGATATCTGATGCTGATCAAGTATGAACCGTTGACGGAGGAAGAGCATACGGAAGCCGAAAAGATCGCGGAGGAACGCGGAATGACCATGGCTTATGACATTTCCGTTACGGATTCGGAGGGAGTCCTCTTTTATCCCTGTGTAGCGATCTATAATAATAATGTGATCGGACTTTTGCAGGCGGGACAGAATACGAAGAAAAAGGATGCCGTTGCCTATCTGAAGAAGGTTCAGGAAGGTCCGCCCACCAAACCCAGAGTGGTGGTGGTGGAATCTCTGAAGGAAATGAAACGGGAACTGGATCGTCTGAATCCGCCAAAGGAGGATCAGATTCAGGCGGACGTGAAGATCGCGGAACGCCTGATGGAACTGGGTTATTAGAGGGAGGTGCGGTCATGACGAAGTCATGACATTTGAATCGCACCGACCGACGGGCCGCCGAGCGAAGCGAGGGGGCATTACATATGATTAGGGCATTACTAAAAGACAGAGGAAAGCGCAATGAGAGAACTGATCGTAGGGAAAAATGAAGCAGGGCAGAAACTGAAAAAATATTGTTTTATCTATTTTCGCGAGATCCCTCAAAGCTTTACATACAAGATGCTTCGAAAGAAGAATATCCTTCTGAATGAGAAGAGAGCCTCCGGAGAGGAAATCCTGAAGGAAGGGGATAAGATCCAGATGTACTTTGCAGAGGAGACGTTAAGCTCCCTGCGCAGGGAATCCGAAAAGAAGCTGATCCTTCCGAAATTGTCGGATTATCCCTGGCTTACACCGGATCGGATCCTGTATGAGGATGAGGATATGCTGATCCTGAATAAACCGGTCGGAGTTCTGTCCCAGAAGAGTTCTCCGAAGGATAAATCCGCAAATGATGCCGTTCTGGCCTATCTCCTTGAAAAAGGGGAACTGACGCAGGATATGCTGGAAACCTTCCGTCCTTCCATCTGCAACCGGCTGGACCGGAATACCAGTGGAGTCATGTCCGCGTCTAAAACAAGGAAAGGCGCCCGGGAGCTTTCGAATCTTTACAGCGAAAAGGACGGCCGCACCACCCAGAAATTCTATCTTACGGTGGTTCACGGAAAATGTCAGCTGAAAGGACATTATGACCGGCTGGATTACGTGAAGTCCAGAAACGGGAATCAGGCATTTGTCTGGCTGCATGGCGGCCGGCGGCCTCAGGAGACATTAAAGTACGGAGATCCAACGAAGATCTGGACTGAGCTTTATCCGCTGGACTACAATGCGGAAAAAAATGTGACGCTGATGCTGTGCCGGCTTCATACCGGAAAATCGCATCAGATCCGTGTTACGATGCAGCATTATAAATTCCCGGTTGTGGGGGATCCGAAGTATGGGGATCCGAAAAAGAATGCCAGGCTGGATCCGGATCTGATGGGGCAGCTTCTGCATGCATTTCAGATCAAGCTTCCGAATGAGGTGATCGTGCAGGCGCCTGTTCCGGATCACATTAAATCGTATTTTCCGAAGGCGGAAGAGAAGGCGTTAAAACAGATAAAGAGCATCACCCAGGGCGTATGACCGCCATGAATATGCTTTAAAAGAACGGAGACGGATGTGGCTACATGGAATTCAAGGGGACTTCGGGGCAGTGGCCTGGAAGATCTGATCAATGCCACAAATGAATATTACCGAAGACATCATCTGGCGCTGGTACAGAAGATCCCGACCCCCATCACGCCGGTGAAATTTGACCGGGAATCCCATCGGATCACGGACGCTTATTTCGAGAAAGATTCCACCGTGGATTATATCGGTGTGGTTCAACAGATCCCTGTCTGTTTTGATGCAAAGGAAAGTAAGACGGATACCTTTGAACTTCGGAATGTACATGAACATCAGTTTCAGTTCATGAAGGAATTTGAAGCTCAGGGAGGGATATCTTTTCTGGTGCTGCATTTTACCATGCGAAATGATCTATATTATATGCGTTTCAAGGAACTGGAAGGATATTTGGAACGCGTGAAGGACGGACATCCCAACAATGTGAAATATATGGAGCTGGAGGACGATTTCTTTCTGAAACCGAAGGACGGTGCATTGGTACCGTATCTGGTGGGACTTCAGAAGGATCTGGATCAGAGGGAGGAAGAATACCATGTTTGATTTCTACCGTATTACCGCTGCCGTACCGGAGGTAAGGGTGGCGGATGCAGGCTTTAATACAAATCAGATCCTGGGGAAGCTGGAAGAAGCTTACGGATATCAGCCGGCGGTGGTTGCTTTTCCTGAGCTGGCAGTGTCCGGATACAGCTGTCAGGATCTCTTTTTCCAGTCGACGCTGCAGCGGGAGGTGAACTGCGGGATCAATCGGATCCTTGCCGCTACGGAAGGACATGAATCGGCTGTGGTGGTCGGTGCTCCGGTTATGGTCGAAGGACAGCTTTACAACGGAGCCTTTGTAATGATGGATGGGAAGATTCTGGGTGTTACGGTTAAGACCTTTCTTCCGAATTACAGTGAATTTTATGAGAAGCGCTGGTTCTGCAGTGCAGACGATCTTCCCGTAAAGGATGTATTCCTGTCGGATCTTGGAATTCCCTACGATCCGGAGGAGACAGAGGATTACAGTATTCCTGTGGGCAGCCACCTGATCTATGATCTGGACGGAAAGCTTCGTTTTGGGGTGGAGATCTGTGAGGATCTTTGGGCACCGATCCCTCCGTCTTCCGTAATGACACTTGCGGGGGCTGAACTCATCGTGAACATTTCCGCCTCCAACGAACTGATCGCAAAAAGAGATTACAGGAAAAATCTTGTGAAGCAGACTTCTGCTTCCGAGGTTTGTGAATATCTGTATGTTTCCGCAGGCGCCGGGGAATCTACCCAGGATGTGATCTTCTCAGGTCACAGTTTGGTTTGTGAAAACGGTGCTGTCTTAAATGAGAACCGGGATTATATTGCGACGGATTATCTTTTGGTTGCGGATATGGATCTGGAGAAGATCCGGAGTGAACGTGCCAGGATGAAATCCTTCGGTGACTGTGCGGCGCACTACCGGGGACTTACGGCCCGCTGCCGGACGGTGACGGAAGCGGCGGAAAAACTTCCCGAGAGCAATGGGGAATATTATATCCTGCAGAAGCATCCTTTTGTTCCGGCCTCGAAAAAGCATCTGGAAAAACGGTGCTCGGATATCTTTGATATGCAGGTCGGCGGACTTGCGAGACGCCTGGAAGTAACCGGAGCGAAACCGGTGGTGGGAGTTTCCGGAGGAATGGATTCCACACTGGCTCTTCTGGTTTCGGCAAAGGCATTGCAAAAGCTGGGTCGGCCGGCTTCGGATCTTGTGGCTGTCACCATGCCGGCATTTGGAACCTCCAGCCGAACCTATGAGAATTCTCTGCTTCTGATCAGAAGTCTCGGCA
>CAMPAX010000138.1 GCA_946633495.1 uncultured Lachnospiraceae bacterium
CGATCTTTGTATCATCGTAGGTCACCTTATTAAGATCGATACTGCAGGCATCCTCTGCAAGCTGTTTTTCTCTCTGTTCCACGAAAATATGGCGTTTCTTTGCCATACCGGGCATCATGATATTCTTTTCGGGGTTACGGGCGTATTCCTTATCCTCCGGAACCACTCTCTCTTCCAGATTCACCACGCCCTGAGAATGCGCCAGACGGGTGGTGGTGCGAAGGATCACCGGAGTGTCGTATTTCTCTGATATTTCAAAAGCACGCTTAGTGAAGACGCGGGCCTCCTCACTGTCTGAGGGTTCGATCACCGGCACGTGAGCCGAACGGCCGATCATCCGGGTATCCTGTTCATTCTGAGAGCTGTAAAGTCCCGGATCATCTGCCACGATGTAGACCAGTCCCCCCAGTGCACCGATGTAAGATGCTGTATAAAGCGGGTCGGAAGCCACATTCAGCCCGACACACTTCATGGCACACATGGCACGACTTCCCACAACGGAAGCACCCATAGCCACTTCCGCAGCCACCTTCTCATTCGGCGCCCATTCTGCATAAACGCCTTCATACTTCACCAGATTCTCGCTGACCTCGGTACTCGGAGTTCCCGGGTATGCGGAGGACACCTTAACGCCCGCTTCCCAGGCGCCTCTGGCGATTGCTTCATTTCCAAGCATGATCTTCTTTTCCACTTGTCTTGTCTCCCTTGATATTTGTTTAAAGCTGCGGCATATGCTGCGCTTTTTTTCATGGTTTTGATCCCTCTTCTTTTTTCAGGCTGTCATAGGTCCTGTATTTTTCAAAGCCCAAACGGATATGTACGATCTTCCAGGATTCCCGGTTCCGGTTGGACCAATAGTTAAATTTCAGCCACATCTTCCAGCTCTTCTTCGCTTTCACATTCTCCAGAACCGAATGTACCGAAATCACCGAATAGATCGGACTCATGCTTTCGATCTCTCTCCTCGGATCCCGCATGGCCAGCCTGCGCCGCCGGTACTCCTCGCTGCGGCTGCGTCCTTTCCAGTTGTACATCAGATTCGCCCGGGGTGTCGGAATGTCAAACAGCACATTACAGCCCTGGAATTTCCGGTAAAGCAGATCCAGGAATTCCTGCATTTCCTTTTTCTTCATGTAGGAGAATACATCCTTGATAACAAACAGAAGACCTTTATCCTGCTCCATGATCAGCTTCTTCACCCAGCTTTCATCATGGACGGAGCGTTCGATCCGCTTCTCCCGTTCTATCAGGCCGGTATACATGGTCCGGACCGCCATCCGCCCCGGGCTGTCGAGATTATACCACAGAACCCGTCCGTTATCTACCCGTTCCAGCATGGTATCCAGACTGCAGCCCACATAGACCACGGTACCGTCGGGGTACTCTTTCAGAAAGAGTTCCACCGCGTCATCATAAGCTCTTTGAACCGCCGCTCCCATGAGGCTGTAAATATTCCGCGCTCTGCCGCTGGCTCCGTCCCGGTTCCTCGCGCCCCGCCCGGTTCGTCGGGCGTGCCCCGCAACATATCTGATGGCCCGCTCATCCCGAAAGATTTCCGGAAACCATTTAGACCATTCCGCCCGCTGGCGGATCTCCTCCGTGTAATAATGGAGGATCGCCTCATCCGTATCCAGCAGAAAATCATGAAGCATCCGGAACAGGTGCTTCGTATCCTTTCGTTTCGGATGAAGGTAAAAATCTCCTTTTGCCTCCCGATACTCAAAGTATTTCAGCGGATTTCCGGTATCCTGCACACGGGAAGAAAATTCCCGGGAATACTCATTAAAGGGGTCTTCGGTTCCGGAGGCCACCAGAATATCCTTGCAGATATCATGCAGATCCTCGTAAATGGGTGCGGTAAACTCCGTCCGGCCGGCATAGTTCTTCACCCAGAACCGATTCAGAAATTCCTTCTTTACCAAAAAGCGGTCGTTCCCCATCTTGCTTCGGACCGCCTCTTCCAGGTCTTTGTCAAAAAATTCCGCATCCGGCACCGGTGAAAGAAGAACCACCTTATCCGGATCCGACAGACCTTCCTTCCAGATCTGAAGCATAAGTGAGACCGCAAAGCCACCCCCGGTTCCTTCCCCCAGCAGGATCAGTGCCCCGGGCTCCCGGTGCTTACAGTAATCCTGATATGCCATGACCAGATACTCAAACACATCCTCACAGTCATGTTCCGGTGCCAAAGGGTAAAGCGGCACCGTCACGGCCATACCGGTCATCCTGCAGATCGAAAGAATAAACTGCCACCGGTCTTTTGTGATCGCGTGCACGTAGTCACTGTGATAAAGATAGAAAAGATTTCCCGCTGCACGTTCCGGAATCAGGCGATAACACGGCCTGCCGGCGAACTGGGATTTTTCCACAGCAACAGCACTCGACACAAGCGCCGGAATCATAGTATCTTCCTGTCGTCTGCTTCGAAGAATCCTGTCTTTTATCCTGATGATCTCTTCTACCCCCACACATTCACCCCTGCATTATGTTTCGGCTGTACTTAACCGAAGACAGCCTCTGAATCCAGAGGCTGCTTCTGATATCAAATGATCATTCATCAATCCTGGAAGAAATATCCCTTCCCCCATTTGGTATGAATGTATTTCGGGTCTCCAGGCTGGTCTTCTATCTTCTCACGAAGACGTCGGATATGTACATCCACGGTTCGTGCATCCCCCGGATATCCCGGACCCCAGATGGTTTTCAACAGTTCGTCCCTGGAATAAACCTTGTTGGGATTGGAAACCAGGATCAGCACAAGATCAAATTCCTTTGCAGTCAGATTCACTTCCTTGTCATCAATAAAGACGCGGCGGGAATCCGTCTCGATCCGAAGGCCCTTCTGTTCGATCACTCCTGTCTTCTCCTGCTTCGACGGATCATTCTTTGCGTTCCGTCTCAGAACCGCCTTGATCCTCGCCTTCACTTCGAGAACATTAAACGGCTTGGTGATATAATCATCCGCACCGTATTCCAGGCCGATGATCTTGTCCATATCCTCGCCCTTCGCTGTCAGCATAATGATGGGCACATCCGAAAAATCACGGATCATCTGACACGCTTCCAGCCCAGTCAGCTTCGGAAGCATGATGTCCAGCAGTATGATATCATACTCTTTGGCCCGGGCCATCTCCACTGCCGCCTCTCCGTCATATGCCATATCCACGGCCATATCATCCTGTTCAAGGCTGTACTTCAGGCCCTTCACGATCAGCTTTTCGTCATCAACGATCAACACATTCTTCATGAAATGTCCCCTTTTAAATACAGTATCCTGCTTCCTTTCAAAGTCTGCCGGACACTATCCAAAATCACTCTGCCGGGATCAATCCACATATATGGAATCCCTGATCTTCTGATACGTTGCATCTTTGATCCCGGGGACCTTCATCAGATCTTCCGTATTTTTAAATGCTCCGTATTTTTCTCTGTAAGATACGATATCCTTCGCCCGACTCTCCCCGATCCCGGAGAGTGTTGTAAGTTCCTTCGCATCCGCCGTGTTGATATTCACACGTCCTGTACCGTCTCCACCTTCTCCGAAGGAAATGCCTTTTCCCCCGCTATCCTCCGCCAGGCCGGGATATTTTCCGGAATCCACTTCTTCCCTGCTGGGAATGTAGATCTGTTCTCCATCCGAAAGCCGTGCGGCCAGATTCACGGAAGAAACCACCGCTTCCTCCGAAAAACCGCCTGCCGCCTCGACCGCATCCGCCACGCGGCTTCCCGCTTTCAGATAACAGACTCCCGGTCGCTGTACCGCTCCGCATACATGTACGGCGTAGTCCGGCTCTGCCGCTTCGGTCGCAGGTTTCTCCTCCGTACTGCTGTAAGCTCCGGAAGCTTCAGCCGTCTCTGTACTGCTGTAAGCTCCGGAAGCCTCTGTCGTCTCCGTACTATAAGGATATACAGTCCAGCCGCTTTCGCCTCCGCATCCGGTGAATACGGAAAAACACAGAAACACAGCCAAAAGACAACCTCCCCTCTTCAAAGCGGCCGGTCTTTGGCTTTGTTTACATATCCGTTTTCGATTTTTCATGTGACATGATCCGTTCAGAACTCCGGAGATAAAATGCCGGAATAAAAAAAGGATCCTCTGCATATCACCTGCAATAGTATTGTAGCGAATCTTTCGTAAACTTTCAATACAAAAAACGGGATTTTACCTTTATAACACAAGAAAAATGCACCTTCCCCGGTGCATTTTCCACGAATATCGTCACTCGCTTATTTCTCCACTCGCAGCCGACACATCCTCTTCGGTACTATCCTTCTTTTTTCTCCGGTCGCGAAAGATCACGAGCTTGCTGAACAGGTAATTGCTGATCACCAGAACAAACTGGACCATAAGCTTGACCAGACGGTCATTCCAGCCCAAAACCGTGACGAACAGCCATGTCATCCCCATTTCCAGCCCCAGAGTCACAAGACGCGCCGCATAGAACTGGGTCATCTCCCAAAGCACATTGTTCTTGCTTTGGAAGACCACATTTCGATTCAGGATATAGGCCACGGTGACCGCTGCGATCCAGGAGATCACATTTGCCGCCTGCAATTCCCAGCCTTTATTCGGATCCAGAAATGTGGATGTGAGCAGCATGTACATGCCAAGGTTCACCACTGTGGTGATACCTCCCACGATCACGTAACGGATCAGCTCCTGATATTTCAGGATCAGTTGTTTCAACTTCTGTATCATCTAAAACAGTGCCTCTTTCAGGATCGCAGTTCCGATACCCTTCTCGGTGAAGAACTCCAGCAGCAGGCAATGCTCCAGACGTCCGTCCAGGATATGGACGCGGGATACGCCCTTCTTCATGGCTTCGATGCAGTTCTGCAGCTTCGGAAGCATGCCTCCGCCGACAACGCCGGTGTTGATCAGCTCCTCTGCCTCATGGATATCCATCTCGGAAATGAGGGTCCTCTTATCCATGGGATCCGTGAAGACACCTTCGATATCCGTCAGGAAGGCCAGCTTCTCCGCATGAATGGCCGTAGCCACAGCACATGCGCAGTCATCGGCGTTGATGTTATAGCCGTGATGATCCTCGATCCCCACGCCGATGGGCGCGATAACCGGAATAAAATCATTATCGATCAGGGTATCCAGCAGTGCGGAGTCTGTCTTCACCACCTCGCCCACATATCCGATATCCTTGTCCCCGGCCATCTTCTTCCTTACCTGAAGAAGATCTGCATCCTTGCCGCTGATACCGATGGCCCGAAGTCCCACCTCAGACATCAGGGTAACAAGGCTCTTATTCACTTTGGAGAGCACCATTTCCGCCACTTCCAGCGTCTGCTCATCCGTTACCCTGAGACCGTTGATGAACTGAGATTCGATCCCAAGCCGTGTCAGATATTTGCTGATCTCCTTGCCGCCGCCATGAACAATGATGGGCTTCATGCCCACCAGCTTCAGCAGCGCCACATCCTGGATCACATGGAACTTCAGATTCTCGTCCAGCATGGCACTTCCGCCGTACTTTACGACGATCTTCGTTCCGTTGAACCGCTTGATGTACGGCAGGGCCTCGATCAGTGTCTGCGCCTTGGCGATAACGGTTTCCATTTGGTCATTGTTCTTCATTCTCATTTCCTCTTCGCTAATTCAGTCTGTATGTCTTTCCTGCCTGCATCGGTATGCCGGCCGCAAAATGATCAGGAACGATAATCCGCATTGATCTTCACATAGTCATAAGTAAGGTCGCAGCCCCAGGCCGTCGCCTCAACCTCGCCCTGGTGAAGCTCTACCTCTGCTGTGATCTCCTCCGGCTCCAGGATCTTCAAGGCTTCTTCTTCCGAGAAGGCCGGCATGGCGCCGCCCACAACCAGCTTAATGGATCCGGCACGGCTCACCATGGTCACATCCACCAAAGACGGATCATACTCCGCACCCGAGTAGCCCATCGCGCAGATCAGACGTCCCATATTTGCATCCTGTCCGAAGATAGCAGCTTTCGTAAGATTCGATGTGATAATGGACTTCGCCAGTGTTCTCGCAGTCTCGCGGTCCGGTGCTCCGGTCACATGCGCGGTGAAAAGACGAGTTGCGCCTTCTCCGTCCTGCGCCGTCTGCTTGGCAAGATAGGTGCAAATGGTCATCAGTGCCTCTGTAAACGCTGCCAGGCCCTCTCCCTCGCCTTCGATCTTCGGTGCTCCTGACATTCCGTTTGCCAGAACAAGCACTGAATCATTTGTGGAGGTATCCCCGTCAACGGACACCATATTGTAGGTCTCGTCCACAACCTCCCGCAGCTTCTGC